>JAAZOP010000530.1 GCA_012797735.1 Myxococcales bacterium | reverse complement strand
GCGTGGAAGCCCGCGGCCGGGCGCACCACCGGCCACTCGCGCACGGCCGCCTGCCGGCCGATCTCGAGCCGGCCGCGCCGGGCGGCGAGGATGCCGGGCGGTTCGACGAACCGATCCGCGCCGAGCCCGAGGCGCGCGGCGGCGTCCCGGAGCGCCTCTTCCGTCGTCTTCCCCGGACGCCGTTCGAGCGCCGCGGCGCACGCGTGGACCGTGCCGTCGGCGCGCACGAACGTGCCGCCCGTCTCGAAGTGGGTGCTGGCGGGCAGAACGACGTCGGCCCGCAGGGCGGTGGCGGAGAGGAACAGGTCCTGCACCACGAGGAAGCCGGCCTTGGCCAGCGCCGGTGCCAAATCCTCGTTCTGGTCCGGGTCCTCCCGGACGAGCCACGCGGCCTTGAACATGCCGGCGCGCAGCAGTTTGGCCAGGGTCTCGCCCGCGGCGGCGTCGGCCGGCAGGGCGCCGGCGAGCCGGAGTCCCTCGAGGTTCGGGATGCTGCTGGAGAGGAGCAGTCCCGAGCCGGCCTGCCCGCCGCGCAGCGCCTCGACGAGTTGCGCCAGCAGCAGCAGGCCGTCCGGAGAGCGCTCGGCCCGCGCGTCCAGCGCGTAGGTGGCGACCACGGGTCCCGCGGCGGCGGCCAGCCGTTCGACCACGGCGGCGGCGGCGGCGGGGTCGACGCCGCATTCGCGCGCCAGCGTCCCGTCGTCGACGGCGCCGAGCGCCGCGGCGACCTTGGCCGCGTCGGCGCGGGCGGGCAACCGGGCCGCGCCGCGGGCGAGGAGGCGACCGAGGATCCAGGCCAGGGCGAGGGAGGTCGTGCCGCGGGGCAGTTCGAGCCGGGCCGCGGCGATCGAGGCGACGCGGGTGCAGGCGGAGGTGAGCGCCACGATCTGGGCGCCGCGTCGCGCGGCCCGCCGGAGCCGGGCGGCCGCCACCGGCCCGCGTTCCATCGGGTCCTCGCCGACGACCAGCACGACGCCGGCCCGCTCGAGGTCCGCGTCGGTGGCGGTGGAATGCGTCGCGCCGTACAGGCCGTCGAGCGCGTGCAGTTCGGCGTCGGCGGCGACGGCGGCGAGGCAGCCGGCGGTGCCGCCGGCGGCGCGCGCCAGATGCGCGGCCCAGGCCGCCTCCTCGGCGGCCAGGTCTCCGCCCACGCCGACCAGCACCGAGCCGCGGGCGGCCTGAAGCCCCTCGACGGCCCGCGCCAGCGCCTCGTCCCAGGAGACGGCGACGAGTCGTCCGTCCTTGCGGATCATCGGCTCCGCCAGCCGGTCGGAACCCCGGAGCTGGGTGTTGCCGAACCGGCCCAGGGCGCACAGGTACTGCCGCTGCGCCCCGTCCTCCGCTGGCGGCCGCACCGCCGTCCCGAACTCGTTGCGCGTGACGACGACGGGGCACGCCTCCCCGCAGAGCTGGCAGACCGAGGCGACCTCGGACTCCGGCGCGAAGCACTGCGCCGGGTCGTTGAACGCGATCGCGCCGGTGGGGCAGGCATCGACGCAGTTGCCGCAGGAGATGCAGTCGGTCCGGACGAGCGGGCGTCCCATCGTCGGCTGGATCACGGTTTCGAAGCCGCGGTTGACCAGGCCGAGGGCGGAGATGCCGAGGACATCGCCGCAGGTGCGGATGCACTTGGTGCACAGGATGCACTTGTTGGCATCGAGCGTCAGGAAGGGGTGGGAGGTATCGATGCGGCGGCGGAAGGTGGCGCCGGAGATCGAGTCGGGGACGCCGTAGCGGTCGGCGAGCTGCCGCAGTTCGCAGTCGTCCTGGGCGAAACAACCGCACCGCAGGCACCGTTCGGTCTCGCGGTGGACCTCGTGGTCGTCGAGCGTGAACTCGACCTCGTCGAAGATCCGGATCCGCTCATCGACGGGCAGTTCGGCCTGCTTGGCCCGCGGCACGGCGGGCATCTCGGGCAGGTCGGAGCGGGTGAGCTTGCCGAAGTTCTCGCGGGAGGCGGAGAACATGCGGTGCGGACCGGCGGTGCGTCCGGTGTCCAGCCATTGCTGGATCGCGAGCGCCGCGCGGCGTCCGGCCGCAATCGCATCGATCGCGACCGCCGGTCCCGTGACGGCGTCGCCGCCGGCGAACACGCCCGGGAGGTTGGTCGCCAGGGACGACTCGTCCGCCACGATCGTGCCCCACTTCGTGGCGCCGACGGCTCCCTCGCCGGCCGCCAGGCCGCCGAGGTCAACCACCTGGCCGATCGCGGCGATCGCGTAGTCGCAGGCGACGAGGTGATCGCTGTTCGGGACGGGCACGGGGCGGCGGCGGCCGCTGGCGTCCGGCTCGCCGAGCTGCATCTTGCGGCAGGTCAGGCCGAGGAACCTGTCCCCTTCGACCGCCACGGCCACCGGCGCGATCAGGTACTCGATCCGGATCCGTTCGTGCTCCGCCGCCTCGATCTCCTCCGCGTTGGCCGGCATCTCGGCGCGCGTGCGGCGGTACAGGATCGTGACGTGGGCGGCGCCGAGGCGCAGCGCCGGGCGGGCGGCATCGATCGCGGTGTTGCCGCCGCCGACGACGCAGATCTGCCGTCCGGCGAAGTCGTAGGCCCGACCGTGCTTGACGCCGTCGAGGAAATCGACGCCGGGGAGGACGTGCGGGTGGTTCTCGTCCTTGATCTGGGCCGCGGAGCCTTTCTGGGCGCCGAGCGCCAGGAAGACGGCGTCGAACCGCCGGCGCAGGTCGGCGAGCCCGGCGGCGTCGGCGATCTTCGCGCCGAGCTTGACCTGGACGCCGAGGTTGAGGATCTGCTGGATCTCGCGGTCGAGGCGGTCCTGCGGCAGGCGGTAGTCGGGGATGCCCCAGCGGAGCATCCCGCCCAGCTTGTCCTTCGCCTCGAAGATCGTCACCGCGTGACCGGCCAGACGCAGGTAGTAGGCCGCCGTCAGGCCGGCGGGGCCGCCGCCGACGATCGCGACGCGCTTGCCGGTGTCGCTTCCCGGCTGCTCCGGGTAGGGTGCGTCGAGCCACGCGTCGGCCACGGCGCGCTTGACCATGTTGATCCCGACCGGCGTGTCCAGGATCTGCCGCCGGCAGACCTCCTCGCAGCGGCGGACGCAGACGCGGCCGCAGACCACGGGCAGCGGGTTGCGCTCCCGGATCGTGCGCGCGGCGCCGATGTAGTCGCCGAGCCGCGCCTGGGCCAGGTAGCGCTGCACGTCGACGCCGGCGGGGCACCCCTTGACGCACGGGGCGATGCAGTCGGCCGGATGGTTGGAGAGGAGGAGTTCGAGCGCGGTGCGGCGGGCGCCCTCCACGCGCGGCGTCTGCGTCTGGACCACCATCCCGTCCGAGACGGGGGTGGAGCAGGCCGGCATCAGCTTGTTCATGCCCTGGACCTCGACCACGCACACGTAGCACGACGTGTACGGCGGCAGGCCCGGCTCGTGGCACAAGGTCGGGATGCGCTCTCCCAGGCCGTTGCGCCGCGCCACGTCCGCGATCGTCTCGCCCGGCTGCGCCTCGTACGATTCGCCGTCCAGTTGAATCTTCCAGGTTGCCACGATGTCCCTCCGCGCCCGTCAGACCTTGGCGATCGCGCCCTGGTTGCAGGTCGCGATGCACCGCCCGCACTTGATGCACTTCTCGAGCACGATCTCGTGCGGCTTCTTCCGTTCGCCGACGATCGCGCTGGAGGGGCACGCCTTGGCGCACAGCGTGCAACCGTTGCACCGATCGGCCTGGATCACGTACTGGACCAGGGCGTTGCACGAGTGGGCCGGGCAGCGTTTCTCCCGGATGTGCGCCTCGTACTCCTCGCGGAAGTACTTGACCGTCGTCAGCACCGGATTCGGGGCGGTCTGGCCCAGGCCGCACAGCGAGGACTGCTTGACCTTCTGGCCGAGGTCGAGCAGCCGATCGATGTCCTCGGGCTCGCCGTGTCCCGCCGTGATCCGCTCGAGGATCTCCAGCATCCGTTTCGTGCCGATGCGGCAGAAGGTGCACTTGCCGCACGACTCGGCCTGGGTGAACGAGAGGAAGTAGCGCGCCACCTCGACCATGCAGGTGGTGTCGTCCATCACGACCATGCCGCCGGAGCCCATGATGGCGCCGGTGGCGGTGATGTTCTCGTAGTCGATCGGCAGGTCGCACATCGCGGCGGGGATGCAGCCGCCGGAGGGTCCGCCGAGCTGCACGGCCTTGAACGTTCGCCCTTCGCCGACGCCGCCGCCGATCTCGGTCACGAGCTGCCGGATCGGCATCCCCATCGGCACCTCGACCAGCCCGCCGCGCCGGACCTTGCCGGCCAGCGCGAAGACCTTCGTCCCCTTGCTCCGCTCGGTGCCCATCGCCGCGAAGGCGTCGCCGCCCTCGAGCAGGATCCACCAGAGGTTGGCGAAGGTCTCCACGTTGTTGATGTTCGTCGGCCGGCCCCACAGGCCGGAAATCGCGGGGAACGGCGGACGGAAGCGCGGCATGCCGCGCCGGCCCTCGATCGAGGCCATCAGCGCCGTCTCCTCGCCGCAGACGAACGCGCCGGCCCCTTCCTTGATGTGGATGTCGAACGAGAAGCCGCTGCCGAGGATGTTCGTCCCGAGGTAGCCGGCCTCCTCGGCCATCCGGATCGCCGCGCGCAGCCGCACCAGCGCCTTCGGATACTCGGCCCGGCAGTAGATCACGCCGTGGTTGGCGCCGACCGCGTAGCCGCAGATCGCCATCCCTTCGAGGACGGAGAACGGGTCGCCTTCGAGCACCGAGCGGTCCATGAAGGCGCCGGGGTCGCCCTCGTCGGCGTTGCAGATCACGTACTTCTCGCCCGGGGGCTGCGCCGCCACGAACTGCCACTTCTTGCCGGTGGGGAAGCCGCCGCCGCCGCGCCCGCGCAGCCCCGACTTGAGCACCTCCGCGATGACGTCGGCCGGTTTCATCCCGAGCGCCTTGCGGAGGGCCTGGTAGCCGCGGGTTTCCAGGTACTGCGGCAGGGAGCCGGGATCGATCGAGCCGCAGCGGGAGAGGACGATCCGCTTCTGGTGGTGCAGCGTGCCGTCCACGTCGTCGCCGTCGCCGATGCGCAGCAGGTGCGCCGACACCGACGGGTCGGACTCCTCGCCGCGCGCCAGCTTCTCGGCCATCTCGGGGGTGACGTCGGCGTAGAGCCGCCGGGCGCCGCCGTCCCGCACCTCCAGCAGCGGCTCGCGGTAGCACAGGCCGATGCACCCGGTCTCGGTCACTTCGACGTCGAGCTTCCCGTCCGCGACCACCTGCTGGAGCCGCGCCAGCACCCGGCTCGCGCCGGCCGCCACGCCGCAGGTGGCCGTGCCCACGACCAGTTGGCGACTCATGACGACTTCGCCTCCGTCCGGATCTTCTTGAGCAGGGTCGTCACCTTGCGCGGGGTGAGCGTCCCGTGCGTGTCGTCGTTGACCATGATCACCGGCGCCAGCGAGCAGCAACCGACGCAGTTGACCACTTCGAGCGTGAACAGCAGGTCGGCGTCGGTCTCGCCCCGCTTGATCTTCAACGCGTCTTCAATCGCCACTTCGAGGTCCGGCGAGCCGTTGACGTGGCAGGCGGTGCCGTCGCACAGCTTCAACACGTACTTCCCGCGCGGGGTGAGCCGGAACTGCTTGTAGAACGTGACGATGCCGTAGATCTCGGAGACCGGCACGCCGGTCACGCCGGCGATCTCCTCCATCGCCCGTTCCGGCACATAGCCGTACGCCTCCTGGGCCGCCTGCAGCAGGGGGATCACGTCCCCCTGCCGGCCCTCGGTCATCCACAGCGCCCTGGCGAAGGAACTGCCCGTCTGCTGCGTCATCACCGACCTCGCTCTCCACCTTCGTCGAACGGAACGACCCTCAACTCGCGCACGCGCGCCACCCCCTCCAGCGGCCGGATCCGCTCCCCGATCCGCCGCCGCAGGTATCCGGCGTCCGGGCCCTGCAGCAGCAGCACCAGCCGGCGCCCGTCCGCGACACCGTCGATCGCCAGCACCTCGTCCAGCACGTACAGCCGCACGTAGAGGTCGGCCAGCGCCGGCGGGTGCGCGTCGATCACCAGGTACGAGGCGGAGCGGCCCGCCACGCGCCGGTACTCCGGGTCGGCGCCGTGCTCCCGCACGTAGCCTTCCAGGAATCCGCGCAGCTCGTCGGCGGGCTGCGGCGCCCGCGCCGCCAGCAGCTCGTACGACTTCACGCCGGTCCGCCCCGCCAGCTCGCGCTTCGCCCACGCCTCGAGATCCGCCGCCGCCGTCCCCTCCAGCCGCAACACCAGCCCGTACCGCTCGTCGCGCACCGCGTCGCAGACCGCCACGCCGGGCGCGCCCGCCAGCGCGGCGCGGAGTCCCGCCGGATCGGCCGAGCGGTCCAGCTCGACCAGCGCCCAGGCACCCGGAGCGGCGGCCGGCGCCGGCCCGGCCCCG
>JAAZOP010000043.1 GCA_012797735.1 Myxococcales bacterium | reverse complement strand
GGCCGCAGCCCCGCCCGGCGTGGCGCCGGAAACCGACGCCTTCGCCCAACTCCGCCGCACCGGCGGCCTGGCTCCCGCGGCCGCGCCGGCCGCTCCGCCGCCCCAGCCCGGCGCCGTCTCCTTCGAGGTCGCGAAGGCGGCGTCCACCGGCCAGGGACGCGCGCCCCTCTACATCATCTTCAACGGCCAGCGCATCCCGATCCGCAAGGAGCAGTTCATCATCGGCCGCGGCCTCAAGACCTCCGACCTCGCGATCAAGGACACCAACATCTCCCGCCGCCATGCCGCGGTCCTCTTCCACAACGGCGCCTACTACATCAAGGACCTCAACTCGACGAACGGCATCGAGTACAACGGCATGCGGATCGACTCGAAGCGGATCGAAGAAGGCGACGTCTTCAAGATCTGCGATTACGAGTTCCGCTTCACCTACCAGTGACCCGAGTCGGCTCGGCTCCAATCGCGCCAACTCCCAGACCCAGGCGTCACCCTCCGACCTTCCCCCCTCGCCCGGCGAGACCCCCGAGCAGACACTTGCACTCCTGAACAGACGAGTGGTATGGTCCGCTTCGATTGGGCATGGGCGACCATGCGTGTTCACGTATGGTCACGCATGATTTTCGAGCGGGTTGGAGAGCGAGCGGAATGCGGATCAAGCGGATCGAGTTGTGCGGATTCAAGTCCTTCCCCGACCGGACGGTGCTCGGTTTCGACTCGAACGTCACGGCGATCGTCGGTCCGAACGGTTGCGGCAAGAGCAACATCATGGACGCCCTGCGCTGGGCGATGGGGGAGCAGTCGGCCAAGGCGCTGCGCGGCAAGCAGATGGACGACGTGGTGTTCATCGGCTCGGACAGTCGTCCGGCGCAATCGATGGCCGAGGTGACGCTGACGTTCTCGACGGAGGACGGCCTGGTGCCGGTGAAGTACGCCGCCTACCGCGAGATCGAGGTCACCCGGCGGATGTTCCGCGCTTCCGGCGAGAGCCAGTACTTCATCAACAAGGTTCCGGTTCGCCTCCGCGACGTGACCGACCTGTTTCTCGGCACGGGCGCCGGCACGCGCGCCTACTCGCTGATCGAGCAGGGCCGCATCGGCTACATCGTCACGGCCCGGCCGCAGGAGCGCCGGGCGCTGATCGAGGAGGCGGCCGGGATCACGCGGTATCGCGTGAAGCGCCAGGCCACCGAGCGTCAGCTGGCGGCGACCGAGCAGAACCTGCTGCGGCTGCGCGACCGCCTGCACGACAAGGAGGAGCAGGCCGCGTCGTTGCGCCGCCAGGCGCAGAAGGCGGAACGTTTCAAGGCGTATCGCGACGAGCAGCGGGCGATCGAGGTCCATCTCGCGGCCCACGAGGCGCTCGCGCAGTTCGCTCTCGTCGGGCTCCTGCAGCGCGACCATGCGCGGATCGCGGCGGAGGTGGAGGCCGGCCGGGCCGAGCTGGCGGCTCTCGAGGCCGGCCTGGCGGCCGAGCGGCTGGTGCTGGAGGAGTGGGAGCGGGCGGTGCAGGACCACCAGACCGCGGTCTGGGAAATCGCCAACCGCATGCAGCTCGCCGAGGCCTCGATGCGCTCGGCCCGCGCCGAGGTGGATCGGTTGCGGGATCGCGAGCGGGTCTTGACCGAGCAGCGCGCGCTCAACGCCGCCGCGCTCGAGCGTGGGGCGGATGAACTGGCGGCGCACCGGGCCGCGCGCGACGCCGCCGCGGCCGAACTGGGTCGGGGCG
>JAAZOP010000529.1 GCA_012797735.1 Myxococcales bacterium | reverse complement strand
GCCGGCCGGCCCTTGCAGGCGCCCGTCCCACTCGATCGCGCCCGCGTCGGTGGCCGCCGCCAGGCGGAAGGCGAGGCCGGTGTCGGGGCCCTCGACCGCCGCGGTCAGCGTCCGGGCGGTGCCCGGCCGGAGGTCCGGGGCGATCTCCGCGAGGTAGCGTTCGAGCTCGATGCCGTCGGGGCCGGCCTGCAGTTCGCCCTGGAAGCCGTCCGGTCCGGCGACGAGGCGTGCGGCGAGCCGGTCGCGATCCTGGGCCAGGTCCAGTTTCGCCTCGACCCAGCGGCCGGTGCGGGAGGACAGGTCGCCCGAGAACTCGATCCGATCCCGGCGGCGGACGGAGCCGACGCGCTCGAGCGCGACGACGCCGGCGCCGTGCGTCTCCGCGCGATAGGAGCCGCGGCCGGCGAGGGCGGCGGCCTGGAGGTCGGCGAAGCGGACGTCGAGGACGAGGGACTGGAGGTCGACGCGGACGCGGAGGTCGGCCAGGCGGATGTCGGGCAGGTCGAACAGCCACCCGCCGCGCCGCGCGGGAGCGCCCGGTCGCTCCGCCGTCGGTTCGGCGAAGGCGCGCGCCAGACCGACGTAGTCCTTGCGCCGGCGGACGCCGACGACGATCCCGCGGCCCCGCACGTGTTCGAAGCGCGCCACGCCGTCGAGGAGCAGGGTCAGGTCGATCTCGGCGGACGCCTCCGCGACCCGGATCACCTCGTAGCCGGCCGGGTCGCGGATCACGATGTTGGCGGCGTGGAACTCCCCGAGCAGGGTGCCGCCGGTGTAGTCGAATTCGATCGAGCCGGGGATGCCCTCGTCGATCGATTGAACGACGCGGGAGACCACCCAGCGGCTGCCGGTCTCGGTGCCGACGAGGAACCAGAGCAGGCCGGCGCCGAGAAGGGCGAGGAGGAGGAGGGCGGCGACGAACCGGAACACCCAGCGCAGGAGGCGGCGGCGCAGGCGCTCGCCCGGCGAGAAGAAGTAGTAGGTCACGCGGGCCATCGCGCGACCTCCCTTCCCATCGCCGGGGACCGCGGTCCCATCAGAAGGCCTCCCCGATCGTGAGGTGGAAGGCCACGGGGCCGACATCGGCGATGCGCGGGTCGTCCTGGAGCGGGACGGCGATGTCGAGCCGGATCGGTCCGACGGCGGTCTGGTAGCGCAGGCCGGCGCCGACGGAGGGATGGAACTGGGAGATCGATTCCGGGTACACGGTGCGGAAGGCGCCGTCGAGCACGTTGCCGGCGTCGAAGAAGGCGGCGGCGCTGAGGCCGCCCACGAGATCGACGCGCAGCTCGGCGGAGAACTCCCACAGGGTGTTGCCGCCGGCGGGCGGCACGGACTGGCCGGCCGGGACCCGTTCCTCGCAGGCCGGGTCGTCGTCCGGGCAGGAGAACCAGGTGCCGATGCGGCGGAACGGGTAGCCGCGGATGCTGTTGGCGCCGCCCGAGAAGAGGCGCTCGTCCGGCGGCGCCAGGGACTCGTCGCCGAACGGCAGGACGAGGGCGGAGGCGACCCGCAGCACCAGCGTGAGCCGCTCGTGGAGCCGGTAGTAGCCGCGCAGGTCCTGCTGGACCAGGACGTAGCGATAGAAGTCGCGCTGCGGGTCGTCGTCGTAGGCGCCGCCGGAGGGATCGACGCCGAGACGCAGGAGCAGCGAGACGTAGTGGCCCTCGCGGGTCTGGAGCGGGTCGTCGCGCAGGTCGAGCGTGACGGCGGCGTCGAGGAGGTACAGGAGGTACGGCACCTCGGCCACGGCGTCGGGGTTGCGGACGTTCCAGAGATCGACCCAGCGCACGCCGTTGTGCAACCCGAGCGACCAGGTCCGGTCGCGGAAGGTGCGCTCGGCGCCGGCGCGGGCCTGGATCGCGTGCGTCGAGTACTCGGGCGAGACCGGCTCGGCCTCGTACTTGAGCGAGGCGAGGAAGGCGAGCCGCAGGTCGTCCTCGCGCGGCTGGCGGAAGGTGAGCGAGGTGCCGCCGAACGGGCCGAGATCGATCTGTTCGGGGTCGCCGAAGTTGAAGGCCCAGCCGAAGCGGTTGGACCAGACGATGCGGCGCAGGCCGCCGAACAGGTTGCGGTGCTCCCACCGCGCCGTCAGCTCGGCCTGCTGGCGTTCCTGCTCGGTGGCGAAGCCGCCGCCGAGCTTGAGCCGCCGCATGTTGCCCTCGTCGAGGTGGACGTTGAGGTCCACCACGCCTTGCTCGGCGGAGACGTCGTCGCCGCCCGCGGGCCTCGGCACCTCGACCACTTCCACGCCGGAGAACAGCCCGGCGGCGACGAGGGCGTCCCGCGCGTCCTGGACGGCGGCGGCCGAGTACGGCGCGCCGGGCTCGATCCCGATCTCGGCGCGGATCGAAGGCTCCGGCACCTCCTCCAGGCCGTCGATCAGCACGTCGCCGAACCGCGCGGGCGCGCCGGCTTCCAGCCGCAGCTCGGCCGTCGCCGTGTTCGTCTCGGGGTCGACCCGGACCGTCCCCTCGACGCGCGGCGCCGGGTAGCCGTGGTCGCGCAGCACCCGGCGCAGCCCGTCCTTGGTGGCGTCCCAGTCGTCCTCGGTCAACCGGCGTCCCTCCGCGACGCGCAGGGCCGACCGCAGGTCGGCCTGCACCGACGGCGGGAGGTCCTCGTGGCCCGTCAGCTCCAGTCGCTCCAGGATCGTCGGCGGGCCCTCGGTGACGTGGAACGTGAGCACCACGCCGTCGCCCTCCGGAGCCCAGCGCAGCGAGACGCCGTCCAGCGTCGCGTGGTAGTACCCGAACGCCCGGTAGATCCGGGCGATCCGCGGCACGTCCCGCTCGAACAGCATCGGATCCAGGTACCGCTCGTCGTCCCAGGCGTAGCCGTCCTCCGCCTCCAGGGCCAGCCGTTCAAGGATCTGCCGGTCGCGCACCTCCTCGTTCCCCTCGATTTCCATCCCGCGGAGCCGCAACCGGCCGTCGGTCGTCGTCGCGCACCCGGCCAGCCACAGCGCCGCAAGCAGCAGGGCGCGGGCGGCCGACA
Organism: Myxococcales bacterium; assembly: GCA_012797735.1. Taxonomy (GTDB): domain Bacteria; phylum Myxococcota_A; class Polyangia; order DRWM01; family JAAZOP01; genus JAAZOP01. The sequence goes on along the minus strand of JAAZOP010000529.1, from coordinate 1,120 downwards.
CCGGCCCTTTCGCCGGCCGTGATCGAAGCACACGACGGCCCACGGAACTCATCCTGCGCGCGATCATGACGGATCGGGTCGATTCGTGGAAGAAAACGGCAGGCGGTCCGCCGGCTGGCAATCCGCCCGCCGCTCGCGTATATCGCGCGCAGGTCCGGCGCGGGCCGCGACGGCCGCGCCGGCCGGGAGGCGACACCGGTGGGTCTGCGCGACGAGCCCCTGCTGATCTTCGACGGCGCCTGCGGCACCAACCTGCAGGCGATGTCGATCCCGGCCGCGGCGTGGCAGGGTCGCGAGGGGTGCAACGAGTGGCTGAACCGGACGGCGCCGGAGGCGATCCGGTCGCTCCACGCCGCGATGCTGGACGCCGGCGCGATGGTCGTCGAGACCAACACCTTCGGGGCGAACGCGATCGTGCTGGCGGAGTACGGCCTGGCGGACCGGGTCGCGGAACTCAACCGGGCGGCGGTGGAGCACGCCCGCGCGGCGATCCGCGGGCGGCCGCGGCGCTACGTGGCCGGCTCGGTCGGGTCGACGACGAAGCTGCCGTCGCTGGGGCACATCGGTTTCGACGAACTCCACGCGGTCTATGCGGAGCAGATGCGGGTCCTGGTCGAGGCCGGGGTGGATGCGCTGATCGTCGAGACCTCGCAGGACCTGTTGCAGGCGAAGACCGCCGTGATCGCGGCCGTCGAGGCCGTCGCGGCGGGCGGGCGGGACGTGCCGATCCTGGTCTCGGTGACGGTCGAGCCGGCGGGGACCCTGCTCGCCGGCGCCGACCTCGGCGCCGTCGCCGCGACGCTCGAACCGTTCCCCGTCTTCTCGCTCGGCCTGAACTGCGCCGCCGGACCGGAGCAGCTCGCGCCCCACGTCCGGGCGCTCGCCCGGGTCTGGCCGCGACGGCTGTCGGTGCTGCCGAACGCCGGGCTGCCCGAGGTGGTGGAGGGGCGGACGCGCTACCGGCTCGAGCCCGAGGCGTTCGCCGAGGCGCTGCGGCGTCACGTGGAGGAGGACGGCGTCTCGATCGTCGGCGGGTGCTGCGGCACGCGCCCGGACCACATCCGGGCCCTGGCGACGGCCGTGGCCGGCCGGGCGCCGGCCCGGCGGGCGCTGCCGGCGG
>JAAZOP010000528.1 GCA_012797735.1 Myxococcales bacterium | reverse complement strand
CGCGCTGCGACGCTGCGTCGCGCGGCTCGAAGCGGCCCGCGCGTTGCTCGAACGGTGCGAGAGCCCGGCGGCCGGGCCGCCGCCCGCGCCGCCGGCGACGGAAGCGCCGGCACCGCAGGTCGATTGCCTGGCGCGCCCCGAGGTGCGGGCGGAGGTCGAGCGGCGGGTGCGGTCGGAGGTCGAGCGCACGATGGAGTTGGAGGCCGCGCGCCGCGAGGAGGCGCGGGCCGCGCGGGACGACGCCGCCCGCCGGATCCTCGAACAACGGCTCGGCCTGAACACCGTCGAGTCGGCGTGGGTGCACGACTTCGTCTGCGCCGCCCGCGGCATGCGGCGGATGGCGGCGGACGAGGTGATCGCGGGGCGCGAGGCGCCGGTCGAGGCGTGGCGCAAGCTCCACCGCGAGCGGCTCGAGGTGTTGCGCGACCTGGCCGCGTATCTCGGCCGCGATCGGCTGCTCAAACTGCGCGAGTTCGGCGGCATCGGCCTGGTCGTCGATTCGATCCAGTGCGAGGACGAATCCCGCTGACGAGGCTCCTCCTCCGGCGGTCCGGCGGGACGATCGGCGATCCTCCGCGCAGAGACCGGGCCCGGGCGCGTCGCTAGTTCACCGAGGCGCCGAAGCGGTCGCCGGGTTCGCGGCCGCGGAGCACGAGGGCCGGGACGGGGCGGGGCGGGTCGCCGCCGAAGTAGACGTAGGCGGCGCCGGTCTCGCTCCCCGCGCCGGGGGCCCCGACGAGGACGTCGTCGAAGCCGTCGCCGTTGACGTCCCGCGCGCCGGCGACCGCGGCGCCGAAGCCGGCGGGCGACCCGAGCGGCGCGTCCAGCACCACCTCGACGTAGGCCCCGGTGGTGCCGGTGCCGAGGTACAGATGCACCTTGCCGAAGCCGCCCTCGCGCGGCGCGCCGACGGCCAGGTCCACGTGGCCGTCGCGGTTCAGATCCCCCACGCCCGCCAGCGCCTCCGCGAATCCGGTGTCCCAGTCGTCGGCGCGGTCCACCAGCGCGGGCTCGGCGATGCCGGGCCACCCGGGCGGCAATGGGCCGAAGTAGACCAGGGCCCGCCCGGTGAGCCCGTACTCCGGGTAGTCCCCGTCGCCCACCAGGACGTCGTCGAACCCGTCCTCGTTGACGTCGCCGGGGGCGGCCACGGATTGTCCGAAGCGCGCCCGGCACTCGCCCGCGTGCCGGGCGCCCTCGAAACCGTCCACCCCGACGTCGGAGAGAGCGGCGGCGCCGTCGAACAGCATCACCGATCCCTGCGGGCACTCCGGAGGCTCCGGTGCGAGCCGCGGCACGCCGGCGGCGACGGTGGCAAAGCCGTTTCCGACCTGGTCGCCGACGCCGGCCGCCCATGGGCCGCCCGTCGGATACCCGATACCCGAGATCGACCAGAGGTCCGCTCCCGGGCGCGTGCCGCCTCGCAGCACGCCCGACCACCCTTCCCCCGTTTCGCCGGGCGGCGCGGTGGCGACCGCGTCGGCGAACCCGTCGCCGTCGAAATCTCCGGCCGCGGCCGGGCGCGGGCCGGAAGGTGCGCCGGGCAGCCGGGCGTCGAAGACCGGTTCCGGCGCCCGGTCCGCGGATCCGCGGAAGATCTGCACCGTGGTCACGCCCGGCGACGCCGTTCCGAAATCGGCGAAGCCGTCCGCGTCGAGATCCCGCAGCCAGGCGACCGCCGCGCCGAAGCGGTCGCCGCTCGCCGCGCCGGCCAGCACGTGTTCGGGGCGTTCGTCCGGCGCCGGTCCGCCGAGGAAGACGAACACCGTTCCGGGCGGGTCGCCGGCGGCGCCGTCCCCCGGGGCGCCGACGAGCAGGTCGCCGTAGCCGTCGCCGTTCAGGTCGTTCGGTTGTCGTCCCAGCTCGACGTAGCGCGGCCGGTTCCACTCGGTGCAGCAGTTTCCCGGGCAGCAGCCGCGCAGGCGCCAGGCGTAACGCCGGCCGACGGGAACCCGATCGGGCACCGGCAGGTCGCGCGTCGGGGTCCAGCGCGTGACCGCCAGATCGAAGACCTGGAGTTCGGGGCTGGGGAAGGCGCAGTCCGCCAGGGCGTCGGGGCGGCAGGAGTCGTCCATCTCCAGGTCGAAGATCGGGTTGTCGCAGCCGCCGCCGATCGTGCCCCACGAGAGGATCGGGCGCCGGCGGGCGAGGGGAGCCGGGCCGGCGGCCGTGGGCAGGGCGTAGGCGCCGTTCTCGGCGTAGGTGTACCGCGGGAAGCCCGGCGTCGGGCAGTAGCCGTCGGGGCGCTCGAACCGCCCGTCGAACGGCGCTTCGTGGTCCAGGTCGCCGTCCGGGTCGTGGACGTCGTCGCGGCGCGCGTCGGCGTCCGGGGCGTCGGCGTCCGCTCCGCCGGCGTCCGGTGCGTCGAACCCGGGCGGTTCGCCGCCGTCGTTCGGACCGAGCAGCCGGATGCCGTGGTCGCAGGCCGGCACGACGTGGAGCAGGGTCAGGATGCAGGCGGCGCCGGCGATGCGGGTCCGAACCGTTCGCTGTCCGGGGTCGTCCCACGTCCGCGCCATCGTCCGTGCTCCCGGTCCGGAGCATACCACGGCGGTGGCGTCCGAACATGCCGCGGGCGGTTTGACTCCGCCGGCGCGCCGGGGCACCTTGAGGTCCAGGAGGATCGAGCATGGCGACGAGTCCCGTTCCCGTCTCCACCGCGCGCCCCGGGGGCCCGCACGTTCCGGCGCTCCGCCCGCTGCCCGTCGCGCTCGCGCTCGCCGCGGCGACCGTCCTGTCGTCGTGCGGGGACGAGTCGGGCTTCGACCCGGCGAGCGTGTACGGCCGCCTGGCGACCGACGTGTCGGTGTCCGGCGTTTCGATCTTCCAGTCGGTCGAGGTGCCGCTGTGGACGGCCGGCGCGGAGCGGACCGATCTCAACGCCGTGGTCGTCGCGGGCAAGGCGGCGACGGTGGTCGTCTACCTCGAACCGGCGGCCGGCTACGACGGCCGGGAACTCACCGTCGCGCTGGCCCTGGACCGCGGAGCGGGGACGACCTGGCAGCGCACGACCTTCGTCCCCACCGGCCCGTCGACGCTCGAGCGGCCGGAGTCGGTCGTGGAGTTCGAGATCCCGGCGGAACAGGTGGGGGGCGACCTGTCGCTGGCCGTGGCGGTCGTCGACCCGCTCGCCCCGGTCGTGCCGGTCGGGACGCCGCACGCGGCGCGCTACCCGGCCGACGGATCGCTGCGCGCGGTGCCGCTGGGCAGTGCGCCCGACCCGGTGCGGCTGGTGCTGATTCCGATCCGCTACGCCCGGGACGGCAACGAGTACGTGCCCGACACGAGTCCGGAGCAGATCGATCTGTACCGCCGGACGCTGCTCGCGGTGTATCCGGCCGTCGCCTGGGACATCGTGCTGCACGACGAGCTGTACTGGGACCGGCCGATGGGGTGGTCGGGCTTCAACTTCGCCGCGCTCAACGAGTTCGTCTCCGATCTCAAGGCTTCCGAGGGCGACATCCCGCAGGCGCACTACTACTCGCTGGTGGCGCCCGCCTCGTCCTTCGCGGCCTACTGCACGCCGGCCTGCGTCGCGGGCGAGAGCTACCTGGTGACCGACGCGCGGATGTCCGACCTTCGCGTCGGCGCCGGCGTGGGGTTCACGGGCGAGGCGTCGGCCTGGACGATGGCCCACGAGCTGGGCCACGTGTTCGGCCGCGGACACTCGGGATGCGGCGTGCCCCGCGACGACCGCGAGTTCCCCTACGCCGCCGGGAACATCGGCGTGTGGGGTCGCGACCCGCGCGACGGCAACTACTTCCCGCCCGAGACCGCGGACGTGATGGGCTACTGCACGCCGGTCTGGGTGGCCGACTTCACCTGGAACCGCCTGTTCCACCGCCTCGAGGAACTCGCGACGCTCGGCGCCAAGGAGTCGCTCGACCGCTACCGCATCCTGCGGGTCGACCTCGACGCAGGCCTGTCCACCTGGGGCGCCGAGACGGCCTTTCGGCCGTCGGCCGCCACCGCGACCGTGCCGGCCCGGCTCGCCGGGGCCGGCGGCGTCGCCACGGCGGACCTGCCGATCGTCTGGCAGAGCGACTTCCGCCACGCCGCGGTGCTGGTGCCGTTCGACCTGGCCCCGCGCCTGCTCGACCTCCCCGGTCTGGCCGCCGCCCCGGCCCCGTAGGTCGGGGCAACCCGGGAACTTCTCCCGGTTCGGTCTCTCCAAGCCGGACGGCCATGACGCCCGGAAGGGCGGGAGGTCGAAGTCCGGCGGGGCCGGAGGTGCGTGATGCGTAGGGTCGTCGCGGTGCTGGCGCTGGCTGGAATCGTCTCCGCGTGTCCCGCCGGAACCGCCCCCCCGCCGCCGCCGCGCGAGTCGCCGTATTTCCACGACTGGTTGACCGATGCGGTGTTCGCGACACCGCCGGCGCGCACCCTCCCGTCCGGGTCGGCGCCGCCGCCGGAGGGCGGTCTCGCCGCGGCGCCTCCTCCGGTCGATCCGGGCGCGATCGATGTGCTGCTCGGCAGCCCGGGCGACGGCCGCGAGATCAGTGAAGAGACGGAGCGCCTGGCCGAACGCGGGGACGACGCGTTCCATGCGTGGGAAATGGAAATGGCGCGCTGGACGATCCGCCGGGCGGGGGTGGTGGACCGGGTCCCCTCCCGCTGGCCGCGGGCTAGGCCGCGCCCGGCCGACGTGCTGCACCTCGTGCTCGACAGCCCCTACGAGAGCTGGGCGGACCTCGGCAGCTACGCCCACCTGGTCGTCTTCGGGCCCGGATTCGACCCGGTCGAAGGCGCCGACGTGTACCTCGACGGCAAGCACATCGGTCGCACCGACGGGACGGGGACGTTCGTGTTCCGCCGCCGCCCCGACCCCGAGCGGCAGGAGGAGCAGGGACGGATCACGGTGGTCGCGGGGCGGCGGGCCCGGGGGCTGGATTACCGCGCCTACCGCCGGACGCAGTCGTTCGCCTTTCCGGTGCTGTACCTGCAGACCGACCGCGGGACGTACTTCCCCGGCGACACGGTGCGCGTCCGGGCGCTGGGCTGGCAGCTCCGCGGCGACTACGCGCCGCTGGCGGACGCCCAGGCCGAGCTGGAGCTGGTCTCGCCCGAGGGGCGGGTGGTCGGCGGCGGCGCGCTCCGGACCGATTCCTGGGGCGTCGCCACGCTCGACCTGCCCGTTCCGCGCCACGCCGCGCAGGGGTACTACCGGCTGAAGGCGCGTTACGGGGAGGAGGAGGCCGAGGCGACGCTGCACATCGCCGACTTCGTCGCGCCGGAGATCGAGATCCGCCACGACCTGGGACACTACCTGACGCCGGACACGCTCGAACTGCCGTTCGAGGTGCGGCTCGGGTACTTCGGCGGCGGGACGTTCCGCCGCGGGACGCTCCGCGTCGCCGTGCGGCCCGGCGGGCGCGGGGAGGAGCCCGAACTGCACGTCGAGGAGCGGGAGGTCGAGGGGCCGGGACCGCACCGCTTCGTGCTCCCCTCCCCGGTCGTGCGGGCCCTGGCCGACCGCTTCTCTGCCGGCGAGGAAGCGGTGTCGCCGTACGCCGTCGTCTCGATCCGGGCGACCGACGCGTGGGGCCGCACCGACACGGTGGAACGGCATCTCTCCTGGACGGTCCATCCGTACCGGGCGACGATCGAACTCGACCGCGAGCAATACGCGCCGGGCCAGACGGTCCAGGCGATGGTGCGGGTGGTCGACCTCGCCGGCGAACCGCAGCGCGGCCTCGAGGTGCGCCTGGAACGGCCGGGGTACGGCAAGGCGCTGACGGCACCGACCGACGAGGGCGGGGTGGCGGCGTTCCGCTTCGAGGCGCCCGAGGTCGCGGGGGAAGAGGAGTCGCCCGAGGAGGAAGCGGTTCCGACGGACGAAGCGGAGCCGGAGGAAGACGAGGGCCGCCCGCGGGACCCCTGGGAGATCCTGCGGAAACTGCAGGACGTCGAGGTCTGGAACGAGCCGCGGTACCTCGACCTGGAGGCGTACCTGCCGAACGTGCGCGAGGCGGCGGACCAGGTGACGTTCGAGGTCGCCCCGCCGCTGCCGCTGCGATCGGTGCTGCCGGAGGCGAACGTGGTCGAGCGCCGCGACGTGGCGCTCGAGGTGCTGTTCCCCGGCGACGTCGAGCCGGCCGAGGAGGTGGTGCACGCCGACCTGACCGACAGCTCCGGGTCGCTCGTGCACTCGTTCCTGATCCCGATCCGCCGCGAGCGCGGCCGGCCGGTGGCCCGGGGCACGTTCCAGGTGCCGACCTGGGGCTCGGCGCTCCTGTCGCTGTTCTGCCTGGGACGCAACGGGGCGGAAGTCGGCCTGCTGACCGACGGCCAGAATCTCGTCGTCCGCGCACAGCGCGAGCTGACGGTGACCCTGCGGGGCCTGCCCGAACGGGCGGAGCCGGGCGGACGGTTCGACGTCGAGGTCGAGGTGACGGGACCGGAGGGGGAGGCGCGGGATGCGATCGCCGGGGTCGCGGTCGTCGACGACGCCGTGCTCTCCCTCGGCGACCAGCTCGAGCGTTCGCCCGTCGACCGATTCTACAACCCCGACCTGCGCGTGCTGGCGACGACGGGAGCGCAGACGCTGACCTGGCCGGTGGTGCAGCGGACGTGGGGGCCGGATACGTACGACATCGGCTGGCCGCCCGTCTTCGGCTGGCATCGCGGCGGACCTTCGTTCGAGGCGTTGTGGGAGGCGGTCTGCGAACTGGAGGGCGTCGAGGCGAGCGGCGGTCTGGGCGCCGGCATGGGCGCCGGATCGGCTGGGGGATACGGGAGGGGCACGGCGCGCGCGCGGGTAGTGCTGCGGACCCGGTTCGAGCCGACGTCGCTGTGGCTCCCGCGGCTCGAACTGCCCGGCGGGCGCGGCGCGTTCTCCGCCGAGCTGTCGGACGCGATCACGGTGCAGAACGTCAGCGTGGTCGCGAGCGACCGGCGGGGCGGGATCGGCGTGGCGCGCGCGGACGTCCCGGTGCGCCAGGATCTGTACGTGCGCGCGGACGTCCCCGCGGCCCTGGTCGAGGGCGATGCGATCGAGGTGCCCGTGGCGGTGCGCAACCTGTCGGAAGGGCCGCGGGAGGTCCGCGTGACCTTCGAGGCGACCGGGATCGTCGCGCGCGGCGAGCCGCAAACGCTGGCCGTCGCCGCCGGCGAGACCGGCGTCGCGACGTTCGCGCTCGAGGCGCCGCGGCCGGGGACGTGGACCTGGAGCGCCTCGGCCGAGACGGAGGGATGGACGGACGTCGAGCGGCGCGAGGTGCTGGTGCGGCCCCGGGGCGAGCCCGAGACGACGTGGATGGAGGGGACCGCGTCGCGCGAGGCGCCGTTTTGCGCGTCGTTCCGGCTGGCCCCGGCGGACCGCTGGCACGCGGCGCGGTTGTCGGTGACGATGCCGAGCGTCGTGCCGGCGCTCCAGGACCTCGAGTCGCTCGTCGGCCCGGGGTACTACGGCGCCGATCCGGCGGCGAGCGGCGTGACGGGGGCGACGGCGGTGCTGCGCTACCTGCGGGCCACCGGCGCCGGGGAGTCCGAGGCCGCGCGGCGGATCGAGGACTGGCTGCGCGAACTGGGCGCGGCGATCCAGATGGGCCAGAACCGCGACGGCGGCTGGAACTGGTTCTGGAGCCGCGAAAGCAACCCGCTCGTCACCACCCACGCGCTCGACGCGCTGCTCGAACTCCGCGCGCTGGGCTTCCCCGTCCCGGGGCGGACGATCGGCGATGCGATCGACTACCTGGCCGGCGCGCGGACGGAGGACGGTCTGTACTCCGCCGGGTCGATCGGGGTCTGGGAGGGGGAGGACGCCCGCGTGCGGAGGGCGCTGGCCGCCTCCGCGTTCGAGGTGGCGAGCCGCGTGCTGGAGAGCGACGCGGCCTCGGACCTGCGGCGTTCCACGCGCCTGGACGACCTGCTGCGCGGGCTGGCGGAAACGCTCGCACCGTCGCTCGCCGCCGCCGACCCCGACCCGCTGGCGACCGCCCAGACCGTGATCGGCCTGGGCCGCCTGCTGCGCCACGGGATGGAGGACGTCGCGGTGGAGCCGAACCTGGCGTCCGTGGTGGCGGCGGGGAAGCGACGGCTGGCCGACATCGAGGAGCTGGCCCACTGGGAGCCGGGGTGGTACGACGCCTGGGGCGGCCGCGTGGAGGCGGCGTACGCGATCCTGCTCGCGACGCGCGACCTGGAAGACGCCGCGGCCTGGGAAGCGGCGCGCCGCAAGGCGATCGCGTTCCTGCTGGCGACGCGGCCCGCCTGGGGCGCCCGGCACAACCAGCGCGGCACCGCCTGCGCCATCCGCGCCCTGATGCTGCTCGAGCCGGCGCCGGCCGGGGAGGGCGGGACCGTCGCGGTGACGCTGGACGGCCGGGAGGTGCGCCGCGTCGAGGTGTCCGCCGCCGACCTGTTCGCCGCCGCGCTCGCGCTGCGCGAGATCGACCTCGGTCCCCTCCCCGCCGGCGACCACGCCGTCGAGGTTTCCTACGACGGGTCGCTCAAGGCCCGCGTGGCCCTGGCGATCGACCGCTGGACCGCGGCGACGACCGCCCCCGAGGAGGACGCACTCGACGCGGCCGCGCCGGCACCGGAGATCGGCCTGACCCGCGAGGCCCCCGCGGAGGTGCAGGCCGGCGAGCCGGTGGTGCTGACCTTCGACGTGTGGGCGAGCGGCGCGGCGGGAGCGTTGATCCTGGAGCAGCCGCTGCCGGCGGGCACGCGGTTCGACCCGCGGTCCGCGGAGGGGATGGCGCCGGCGACGGTGCTGGCGACGGGGGACGACGGCGACCGCACGCTGGTCCTCGGCGTGCCCCCGGACGCCTTCGGTCCGCTGCGCGTGCGGCTCGACACCGCTCGGCCGGGCACGGTCGCGCTTCCGCCCGCCGCGGTCCGCTCGACGCTGCACCCCGACCGGTCGGCCCGGACGGAAACCGCGACGCTGGTCGTGCGCTGAACCGGACCGCGACAGCCGTGTCGCCCCGCTTGCGGACCCCGCGCGGATTTCCTACCCTTTTCCCGCGGCACGCGGCGTGCAACGGGAGACCGGAGCGGCAAAGTCGCCGCCGGTTCCGCGCCCGGCGGCAGGGGAGGTCGCACCATGACACGACGCCTGGCTCTGGTCCTCGGCCTCGCGGCCGCCGCCGGTTCCTCGGCCTGCATCCCGGACTTCCTCGACGTCTACGGGGTCGATTCCGTGGTGACGGAGAACGCCTCGAACGCGGAGGAGCCGCAGGACGACCGGATCGAGGACAAGCATCCGGAGTACGACCCGGCGCGGGTGGTGGAGGAGACGTTCGACCACGAGTGCCGGTTCTCGCTGAACAAGAGCGCGACGGTCACGAAACTCGACATCGCGCCGCTGGAAGGGGCGGACCAGGAACTGGCCGGGCGGATCTTCGGCACGCGCACCGCCGCCTTCGAGCATCTCGACGGGCTGACCGACGATCGCAACCGGCTGATCCCATCGATGGAAGTGGTCAACGGCACGCTCAAGCCGTTCAACGACGGCCTGTACGCGGCGATCGAACTGGGGGCGGAGGACGGGGTGACGGTCGACGAGGTCGAGGTGTACTCCGGCAAGCGCGCGTTCCTCGAGGATCTGCTGGCCGGGGTGTTGGCGCTCGAGGCGGCGGCGACGCCGGCGCAGGCGGCGCACCTGCGCAACGCGGCGGCGGACCTCGGCGCGGCGCTGATCCTCGGGGGCGCCACGCCGGCGCTGCCGGCGGACGTGCAGACCCAGGCCGAGGAGCGGGCGGCGGCGTTCGCGGCCGCGGCTCTGATTTCGCGGCCGGTCGGGTTCTACACCTGGCGTCCCGAACTCGAGCGGATCTTCCGCCAGGACCGGTTCCTCCAGAACTACCAGGTGCAACACCCGAGCCCGCTCGACCCGTATTCGGACGCCGAGATCGGCAAGGCGGCGGCGGTGGCGCTGGCGCTGCGCGCCGACGGCGGGCTGCTCGACCGGTACGAAGGCTACCTCGCGCTGTACGCGGGCCTGACGAACCCGTTCGCCAACCTGCCGGTGACGGTGCTGTTGCCGTACCTCACCGGTCTGGAGAACCTCGACAACCCCGGCGCGCTGCGGAGCCGGTTGCTGGCCGACCATCCGCCGCCGGACCTGCCCTGGGCCTGCCAGCCGCACTTCGCCGTGTTCCCCTCCTCGCGGAGCCGCGAGACGACCTACTTCGACGAGCGGTACTGCTCCAGCGGCGTGCCGTCGGGGGTCAACCTGATGGACGAGCTGATCGATGCGATCCGCAGCGGACGGATCGATCTGGAGCCCGACGCGGACTCGGGCTGGTACGACTACCAGACCTACGCGCTGGAGACGCTGCTGCTGCCCGAGCGGGGGAGCGAGTCGCAGCACCTGCTGCTCACCGCGGCGTACAAGAAGAAGCTGATGGACACGTTCCGCTCGATCATGACCCAGAACCGCGAGACGCACGTCCGGCAGCTCGAGACGGGCGGCTTCGCCGGGATTGCGGCGCCACCGACGCGCAGCGACGTCTACCCGGTGTTTCCGGCGGAGCCGTTCCCGACCTTCTACCTCCGGACGGCGCGGGCGTACCGCTTCCTGGGGACGTATCTCGCGGCGGTGCTGGGGCCGGAGTTCCTGGGTCACGTGCGCCGGGAGACCGAGGACGGGACGACCGGGGCGGAGACGCTGGACGCGGAGCTGCGGGCGAAGGCGGCGCTGCTCTACGGGCTGCACTACCTGACCGCCGACGCCGTCGGGATGGCGCCGGAACTGCTGCCCGAGGAGACGGCGGAGTTCCCGGAGGCGGACTGCCGGACGGCGGCCCGGACGTGGCTGGCAGGGTGGCGGACCGACGCCGACGTCGCGCGCGACCCGCGGGTGATCGTGCCGGTGCAGATGGACCCCGCTACCGGCGACGTGATCTACTGGGCCATCCCCGGCGTGCGGGCGATCAAGGCGCGCGCCGAGTTCGTCGAGGGGTACGAGCCGCGCGACGTCGGGCCGGCGCCGGGTTCGTCCTGCGAGGTGGGCGATTTCGTGCCGATGGAGTACTACCTGGTGGTCGAGGCGTTCGCGGAGGTCCGCATCCCGTTCACCACGCCGCCGCCGACGCGCGACGAGTTCCGGGCGATCTGCGACGCGTACGACACGGTCGAGGAGATCGTGGCGGCGCTGGAGGCGCGATGAGCCGCCGTCCCGCCCTGGCGCTGCTCGCGGCCGCCGCGACCGCCGGCTGCAGCATGGGCCAGTTCCAGACCGCGCGGACGCTCCCTGCCGGCACCGTGCAGGCCGGGATGGCGGTCTACGCGGCGGCCAACGAGATGATCGAGGAGCGCGGGTTCCATCCGCTGGCCAACATCCAGTACCACGTCGAGATGCGGTTGGGGGTGCACGAGCGGGTCGATGTCGGCGCGCAGTGGTTCGGCGCCGGCGGCGCCAAGGTGGACGTCAAGGTCAACGTGATGCCGCCCGACGACGATTTCGCGCTCGCCGTCCAGACCGGCCTCGGCGGCGCCCACAGCCTGAACGACGACTCCTACTTCCTGCATCTCCCGATCAACCTCCTGGCGAGCTATCGCTTCCCGCACGGCATCTCGCCGTACCTCGGGTTCGGCTACGGCTTCTACTGGGTGATGGATCGGCAGCTCGAGGAACCCGCGCCCGGCGACGAACTGCCCCGCGACGGCTGGGGCGACGGCGTCCTGCGCACCACCGCGGGCGTGGAGTTCGAGATCGACGAGTTGGTCGCGCTGCTCGTCGAGTACGACTTCCTGACGCAGGTGGTCGACGACCGCGGCGATCGTTTCGCCTTCGTCGACAGCCACCTCGCCGGCCTCGCCGTCCGGTTCCGCTGGTCGATGCTGTAGCCATCCGTTGGACCGTGGACCGCAGCGCCCGCGCGCGCTATGGTTCGGCCGATGAGACGCTGGCCGGCCGCCGTGCTTCCGCTGCCGCTCCTGCTCGGGTGTCCCGACGGCGGTTTCGACGCGCGCGGCACGGAGGCGGCGGTGACGTTCGACTGGCGGATCGAGGGTTCGGCCGCCGATGCGACGGCGTGCGCGTCCGCGGCGGCCGCCCGGGCCCGGCTGGTGGTCCGTCTGCGCGGCGGCGACTGGCGCGACCCCGACCTCGAATGGCCCTGCGACGCCGGCGCCGTCGAGACCCCCGCCGTCTTCGCCACCGCCACGCTCGACTTCGCCCTCGAACTGGTCGATGCGGCCGGGACGGTCGTCGCCTGGTCGCCCTGGAAGCGGCACACCGTCGCGCCGGGCGACAATCCGCTGGGCACGTTCGATCTGGCCGGCGCGCTCCCGCCCCCCGACGCGTCGCTCGACGTCGCCTGGACCGTCGGCGGCGCGCCCGCCGACGCGACGACCTGCGCGAGCCTCGGAGCGGAAACCGTGGCGCTCGACTGGCGCATCGGCGCCTACCCGGGCCCCTCGTGGAGCTGGCCGTGCGACGGCGGCGCCGGCCGCGTCGAACGCGGGCTCCGCAGCGGCCGGGAGATCGATCTGCGCCTCCGCCTCCTCGACGCCGACGGCTTCACGCTCGCCGCGAGCCCGCGGACGTCGTGGTACCTCGCGACGCTGGAGCCCGGCGACAACGGCCTGCCCGCGTTCGACTTCCCGGCGGCGGAGGAGCGCGGCCCGCTGGCCGTGGTGCTCTCGTGGGCCGCGGGCGTCGAGGAGCCGGTCGCGTACGGGACGTGCGAGGAGGTCGGGGTGGCCGCGTTCCGCTACGCGCTGCGCGACGAGGCCGGCTCGACGGTCGACGCCGCACCGGCCGGCGCCCCGCTCGCCTGCACCGGCTACTTCTCCTGGCCGGCGCTGGCCTTCGGCCGCTACACGCTGGAGGTCGAGGGCTTCGAGTCGTCGTCGGGCGGGGCGCCGTCGTGGCGCGCGGAATGCTGGGGACTCGCGGTCGAGACCGGTGCGCCCGACTCGTACCTGTGCCGCGTTCCACGGCTCCCCTGACCCCGCCGGGACGGATCAGCCGCCGGCGCCGGCCGCGGCGTCCGGAGCCGCCGGTTCCGCCGGGGCACGCCGGGGATCGGCGACGACGGTGGGGTCGATCGCCGGCACCGGTTCCGCGGTCGGGTCGTCGGCGTACAACGCCTGGTACACCGCCCAGCTCGAGACGACCCGCATCAGGTAGGTGCGGACGTTGTCGTAGGGGATCGTCTCGACGAACTCGTCGAGCGGCCGGTCTCCGGCCTCGCGCAGCCAGCGGTCCAGGCGCCCTTCCCCGGCGTTGTAGGCCGCCGGCAGGAGCGCGCGCCGGTTCGGGTAGCGGTCGTCGAGGAAGCGCAGGAAGGCGGCGCCGATCGGCACGTTGACGCTGGGACGGTTGAGCCGGCGCCGCGAGATCGCCCCCGTCACCCCGGCCGCCGGCGCGAAGCGCTCCGCGGTCGGCACGAGGAGCTGCATCAGCCCCACGGCGTGCGCCGACGAGAACGCGCGCGGCTCGAAGCCGCTCTCCTCGCGGATGAACCCGAACAGCAGCGCCGGCGGCAGTCCCTGCGCCTCGGCCGCCTGGACGACCGTGGTGCGGAAACCGCGCGGGTAGGCCAGGCGCCAAGCGCGGAGGTGCGCGGCGTCCAGCGGGTCGTGGCCGAGGGGGGAGCGGCCGAGGCCGCCGAGGCGGCGGCCCAGGCGATAGGCGCCGAGCCGTTCGGCGAGCGTCGAGAGGGCGGCGGCGGCGGCGG
>JAAZOP010000527.1 GCA_012797735.1 Myxococcales bacterium | reverse complement strand
CCGGGCGGCGGCGGCGGCGGGGCGTCGCTCGGGCGCACGGCGACTTCGGCGCGGCCGATCTTCCCGCCGGCCAGCAAGCGCAGCGAGACGCGCACCCGCCCCGCGTCGTCCTCGGGCGTGGCGATGCGGTGCAGGTCGACCAGTTCCAGCGGCCGTCCGGCGTCGGCCAGCGTCTCGAGCGCGCGGAGGGCGAGGGCGGCGAGGGTCCCGGCGACCGGCTCGCCGCCGCCGTCTGCAGGCAGCGCCCAGCCTTCCGTCCCGAAGACCGGGGCCACGAGGCTCGTCGCCAGCGCGTCGTCGAATCGCAGGCAGACCGGCAGGCCGGCGGCGGTGCGCAGGTGCAGGCACCAGCCGCGGTCGAGCGGGCCGACGGCGTGCGGTGAGGGGCCGGTCGCCACGGGGTCGATCCCGAGCAGGCGAAGAGGGATGCCCAGCGGTGCGGCGAGTCGCTCGAGCGGTCCCGGTGCGGCGTCGGGGCCGCCGGCCAGGGCGCGGCGCACGGCGCGTCGCACGACCACGAAGGCCAGCGAGAGCGGCGGCGGGTTCCAGACGGTTCGCGTGCCTCTCACGTCCCGCGTTCCCCTCCCGCGCGGCGGCGGTCCCGGGCGCGGCGGGCGGCGGCGGTCCCGGGTCCGTCGTCGGTCCCGGCCCCGGCCTGCTCGCGGCCGCCGTGTCCCGCCTCGAAGCGTTCCAGCTCGAGGCCTCGGGCCGCCAGCGCCGCCCGCAACTCGTCTTCGCGCGCCCGGAGGCGGCCGAGAACCTCCTCCCCCGGCGCCTCGACGGCGAGTTCCAGGGCGTCGCCGCGGAGCAAGAATGCCATGCGCGAGCCCGCAAGGAAACCGTCGTCGATCGTGAAGCGGAGGGCCGCGCCGTCCGGGCCGGCGGCCGCGCTCACGTCGGCGAGGGGGACGGCGGGCGAGTCGGGGGCGGCGGGGGCGGGCGGGGATGTCGCGGGCGACTCGCGCGTCGTGGCGGACTGAAGGCGGGCGAGCCAGGCCGGGTCGGTGCGGCCCGCGGCGGCCGCGGTCGCGTGCGCCTCGTCGGTGTCGCGGTGCCGGGATTCGAGCAGGTCGCGGAAGCGCCGGGTCGGGGGTTCGTCGCAGGGCCGGCGGGGAAGGGTCGCGGCGCCGGCTGAGCGCTCGGGAGGTTCGGCGGGGGCGGCACGGGTTCCGGTCCGGCGGCAGTCCAGCATGGCGCGGCGGCCATCGCGGCGGCAAGGCCCGCCGTTGCGTCCTCGGTTGGCGGGAGGGGTACGGGGCGGACTTCGTCGCGGTTGCGTTCGGGGCCCGGGTCGATCTAGAAACAACGCATGGACCCGTACGTGGGCCAGGAGATCCTGGGCCAGTTCCGGATCATCGAGAAGCTCGGCCAGGGCGGGATGGGGTCGGTGTACAAGGCCGAGCAGCCTTCGATGGACCGGCTGGTGGCGGTGAAGATCCTGCATCCGCGGCTGGCCGCTCGTCCGGACCTCGTCACGCGCTTCAAGCGCGAGGCGCGGGCGATGAGTCGGCTGACGCATCCCAACACGGTGCGGGTGTTCCTGTACGGCGAACTCGAGATGGGCGGGGCGCTGTACATCGTGATGGAGTTCCTCGACGGACCCGACCTGATGCGGGTGTTGCGCAAGGAGGGGCCGGTCGAGGTGTCGCGGGCGGCGCGGGTGATGTCGCTGGTGTGCGGGGCCCTGGAGGAGGCGCACAACCAGGCGATCGTGCATCGGGACCTCAAGCCGGAGAACATCGTCCTGACCACCCAGGGCGGCATTCCGGACTTCCCCAAGGTGCTGGACTTCGGCCTGGCGAAGATCCGCGACCTGCCGCAGCATCGGGTCGGCGGTCCGATCCTGACGCAACAAGGGATGGTGTTCGGGACGCCGGAGTTCATGTCGCCGGAGCAGGCGCAGGGATTGGAGCTGGACCGGCGCACGGACATCTACTCGCTGGGGGTGATCTTCTACGAGATGATCTCGGGGAAGCTGCCGTTCAAGGTGCAGAACCCGATGGACTTCGTGGCCCACCACATCAAGACGCCGCCGATTCCGATCCACGAGCGGGTGCCGGAGCGGAACTTCGGGCCGCTGGTCTGGCCGGTGATCGCGAAGTCGCTGGAGAAGAACCCCGACCGCCGCTACCAGACGGCGTCCGAGTTCGCCGCGGCCCTGGCTCCGCTGATCGACGGTTCGGGCACGCATCCGGTCGTCTCGTTCTCGGTCGCGCCGCCCTCCTCGGTTTCGGCGGTGGAGACTTCGCCGCGGCATCCGGCGGTGCGTCCGGCGCCGGGCGCGGCGGTACCGGCGACACGGGGGCCGGCGGCGCCGGCCACGGCAGCCGCGGCGGCGCCGG
>JAAZOP010000526.1 GCA_012797735.1 Myxococcales bacterium | reverse complement strand
CCCGGCCGGCGCACCACCTCCGCCCGCGGCGTCGGTGTCGTCCTCCGCACCGTCCCCCGTCACCCCGGCGAACCACTCCTCGGGGTCGCCGAAGTCGTCTCCCAGCTTCGCGCGATACTTGTCGATCAACCCCGGCGGCACGATCTCCGGGGGCGGGTCGCCTTCGAGATCGATGTACGCGGGGTTCGAGTGCACCTTTTCCCAGCGGACGCGCCGCGCCAGTCCGTCGCGCACCGCCTCGAGGTCCGGGGTGTCGGCGTAGTAGAGGGCGCGGTCCCGGAAGTAGCGCACGTCGAGCCGGAAGAACACCTCGGGCCGTTCGGGCCACCGTCCGATCGCCGCGGCCACCTCGGCGAGGAACCGTCGATTCGCCTCGCGGTCCGGCGACTGCGCCGTGATGTACAGCGCCTCCGTCGAGCCGACCCGCTCGGCGGCCAGCCGCAGGTTGCGCACGCTCGGCGAGTCTTCGGGCAGGACCGCGCCCAGGTCCGCCACGATCCGCAGGTCGCGCGCGGCGAGCAGCGACGCGCCGCACGCCAGCCCCAGCGCGACCAGCACCGTCCACGGGTGCCCTGCGCTCCAGGCGGGATAGCGGCGCAGCCGGTCGCGCCATCGAGCCCACATGCCCCGCGGAGGATGCAAGCCCCGGGCCGCGTGTCGCCGCGCCTCTTGCGGCCCGGCATCACCCGGCAAACGGGCCGCCGCCGCCGGCCGCGGGACTGTGGCGCCCCGGCGACAATGGCGCCGTCACACCCCGCCGGTCCGGCCACCTCCTGCATCGAACCGCAGACGAACGGCGCCGACCTGTTGTAGAGTCCCGCCCCATGGCGGGACGCACCATCGCGATCGGCGACCTCCACGGCGACCTCCAGGCCCTGCTCCGGCTGCTCGAACGCCTCCCGGCTCTCGACGCGCAGGACACGCTGGTCTTCCTCGGCGACTACGTCGACCGCGGCCCCGACTCCCGCGGTTGCGTCGACTTCGTGTCGCGCGAGCTGCCGCGGCGGACGCCGGCCGCGATCGTGCCGCTGTGCGGCAACCACGAGGACGCCTGGCTGCGCGTGATCGATCACGGCTGGCCCGAGTTCCTCGGGCCGCCCGGCAACGGCGTCCTCCAGTGCTACCGCTGCTACACCGGGCAACCGCAGCCCGAGCTGGGACAGATCCCGACGGAGGAGGAGTACGCCGCCATGTCCCGCGGCGCGTTCTTCCCCCCCGAACACGTCGCCTGGTTCCGCTCGCTGCGGCCGTGGCACGAGGACGAGTACGCGATCTACGTCCACGCCGGCCTGCCGCTGTACGAGGGCCGTTTCCTCCATCCGTCGGAGGTCGAGCCGGTGATGGCCCTGTACTGGGTCCGCGAAGAGGCGTTCTACCGCGAGTACAAGGGCAAGCACGTCGTGATCGGTCACACCTCGACGAACGAGCTGCCCCAGGAGCTCAGCAAGTTCACCCCGGCCGACCCGGACGACCTCTGGGCCGGGGACTACGTCACGGCGATCGACACCGGCTGCGGCAAGCCGGGCGGCTTTCTCACCGCCTTCGAGCTGCCGTCGCGCTACGTCTACGAGTCGCGCTGACCCCGCGCCGCCGCGACCTTCGAGCGTTCTCCGGCCGCCCGCGGGCAGCGGCGGACGCCCCGGCCGGCGAACGCCCCGCCCGGCCCGCTCGACATCCACCGCCGGCGCCGCTACGCTGGTCGCCATGAAGGACGCTCGGCGGTCTCGTCCCTGGTTTCCGTGCGCGGTCCTCCTCGCCTGGCTGGCCTCCGCCGGCTGCGGCGACTCCGCCCATCCCGCCGGTGACGCGGGCCCGACCGACGACGCCGCGGCGACCGACGACGGCGGCGGCACGGACGCGGACGCCGGCCCCGGGGACGCCCCCGGCGATGCCCCCGATGCGGGCCCCGACGCCACCGGCGACGCGGGCTCCGACAGCCCGTTCGACAACCCGCCCGACGCCGCAGGCGACGCCGAACCACCGCCCGACGTCCCCGGCGACGGCACCTTCGACGAAGCCGGCGGCCCCGACGTCCCGCCCGGACACTTCGTCGTCGTCACGATCAACACCGGCACCACCGAGGGGACCACGCACGACGTCCCCGGCGACGTCTACGGCGAGGAACAGTCCCGGTACTCGGACGCCTACTACGGCGACGGGCTGGCCTGGGTTCCCGCGGTGGAGGCGCTCCGCGCCTGGCTCGACGCCCTCCGCCCGGACCTCGTCGCCTTCCAGGAGATCTTCTACAGCGGACACTGTCCCGAGATCCCGCCCGAAGCCCGCGTCGGCTTCGTCTGCGAGACGTGGGCCGCCGGCGATCCGACGGTCGCCCAGGTGCTCCTGGGCGCCGGCTACCAGGTCGCCTGCAACCTCGGCAAGGACGACAAGTGCCTCGGGGTCCGCCGCGACTTCGGCCGCATCCGCCAGTGCTCCGACGACCACTTCTGCCTGGAGGGGCTCGACGGCGCGCGCGTCGAGGGGTGCGGGGGCGGTTCCCGGATCGGCCGCGGCACGATCGACCTCGTGGCCGGCGGAGAGATCACCGTCGTCACCGTCCACGGCACTTCGGGCGTCCTGCCCGAGGACATGGAGTGCCGGCGGCGGCAGGTCGAACAGGTGTTCGAGGACCTCGACGGCGAGCCGGCCGCGAACGGCGCGCGCAACGTCATCCTCGGCGACTTCAACGTCGACCCCTGCCGCGTCCCCGAATGGCTCGACGAGAGCAGCCGCGAATGGAACCGCCGCGTCGGCGACGGCGAGGACTTCCACTGGGTCTCCCCCTGCGGGCCGCTCGTCCCCCCGACCTACGCCGGCACGTTCAACATCGACCACGTGGTGAGCGACGTCTTCGAGGGCGACTGCTGGGTGCCCGGAGTCACCGCCGGCCGCGACCCGGTCTACCCGCCCGCCTACTTCGACCACAAACCGCTCGTCTGCGAGCTGCGGGCGCTGTAGTCCGCGGTCGCCTCGACCTCAGATCAGTCCGGACTTCCGCAGCCGGTAGTGCAGCGTCGTCCGCGGCAGCCGAAGAGACCGCGCGGCGCGAGAGACATTTCCGCCGGCCTTGCGCAGGATCTCGCGCAGTTCCCGGGGGTCGAACCGGCCCCGACGAACCTCCCGGCCCCACGATCGACGCCGCGACTGGCCGGCCGCCGGCAGCCCCGGTCGAAACGGCGAGAGGTCCTCCGGCCCGAGCCGCGGGCCGGCGCCCAACACCACCGCCCGCTCGACCAGGTTCTCCAGTTCGCGCACGTTGCCCGGCCAGTCGTGGTGCTGCAACTGTTCGAGCGCCGCCGGGTCGACCTCCCAGGCGACGCGGCCGCGACCGTGTTTGCGCAGGAAATGCCGCACCAGCGCCGGGATGTCGCCGAGGCGTTGCCGCAACGGCGGCACCACCACCGGCACCACGCACAACCGATAGTACAGGTCCTCGCGGAACGTCCCGGCCGCCACCGCCGCCGGCAGGTCGACGGCCGTGGCCGCGATCACCCGCACGTCGACCCGCACGGGCGTTCCGCCCCCCAGCCGTTCGATCACCCCTTCCTGCAACACGCGCAGCAAGCGCGCCTGCATCGGCACGGTCAGTTCGGCCACCTCGTCGAGAAAGACCGTCCCCCCGTCGGCCATTTCGAACCGTCCCGGCCGATCCCGATCGGCGCCGGTGAACGCTCCGCGCCGATGCCCGAACAACTCGCTCTCGACGAGCGTCGGCGCCAGCGCGGCGCAGTCGACCTTGACCAGCACGCGATGCCGGCGCGTGCTCTGCGCGTGGATCGCGCGCGCCACCAGTTCCTTGCCGGTTCCCGTCTCCCCCTGAATCAGCACGGTCGCATCGGAGACCGCGGCGACGCGCACCGTCTCCATCACCGACCGCAACCCACCCTCGCTCCCGACGATCTGGTCCGGGTCGTACCGTTCCCGCACCTGCTGTTCCAGCGCCGCACGATCGCACGCCAGGTCGGCCAGCCGCCGGCGACGCCGATGCTCCTCGACCGCCCCCCGCACCGTCTCCCGCAGCCGGTCCAGACTCCACGGCTTGATCACGTAGTCGTGCAGGCGGCCGGCCCGGATCGCCCCCAGGAACAACTCCGTGTCCGTGTAGGCCGACACCACCACCGCCACCACGTCCGGATACGCCGCCGCCACCCGCTCCATCAACTCGATCCCGCTCATTCCCGGCATCCGCAGGTCCGTCACCAGCACCGCCACCGGCTCGCGCTCCAAGACCGACAGCGCCTCGTGCCCCGAGGTCGCCGTCCGCACCACGTACTCGGCGTCGAACAACTCGCGGAACACCTCCAGATTCCCCGCCTCGTCGTCCACGTACAGCAAGACCGACCGTTGCTCCTCGCTCATCCCAGCACCGTTTCCACGAACCAGATGCCCCCGCTGCCACCGGCCATCGCGGATTCATAGCACGGATCGCGACCTGCGGCGAGCCACCTGTCGAAAGTGTCGAATTCGACGAATTCGACACTTTCGACGTTCCGACGGCCAGCCGTGTCCAGTGTGGAAGTCTTCAATTATTGAAGAGATAGGCCGAACGAAGGTTGTGGATCGGGCCTGGCGCGGAACTCGCTAGACGGAAACCGTCTGGAAAGGGGGTGGGAGCAGGAGCGACCGCCATGAGAGAACCGGACGATCGGTCGAAGGGATCCGCGAACGGGATCCTGGATGATCCGAACGGGATCGTGCACCGCGCACCGAGTCCGGGCCGCACCGAGGAACGACGCCGGGGCGAACGCTACCGGGTCCGCGGAACGGTTCGGCTGTCGTCCGAGGAGGTCGCGACCGCGCCGCGCATCTCCGCCCGACTGCTCGACCTGTCCGGCGGAGGCGCTCTCGTGGAAGCCCACGGAGCGCCCACACCGCTGGCGAAGGGACCGCTCCTCTTGCACCTCGAACTGCCCGGACTCGACCCTCTCGCCTTTCGCGCCCGAACGGTACGTTCGGTCCCGGCTCCGGAACGCCGGTCGACCCACCGGCTGGGACTGCGGTTCCATCATGCGGGTCACGAGGCGTTGGGGTCGCTGGCGGCCTTCCTCTCCGGCGTCACGCGACGGTCCACGCCGTTCGAGTGCTGGGACGACCTGTGGCGACACGAACGGCGGAACCTGCTCGAGGTCCCGGTGGACGCGCTGGCCCGCATTGCCCTGCGCGGCGACGGCCGGGTGTTCCGCGTGGCGGTACGGCCGGGCTAGACGGACATTCCGCCCGCCCTGCTCGTGCGCGCCGTGGGCGGGGACGAGAACCCGCGGTTCCTCGCCCGGCCGCCCTCCGGCTGGCGCCGGCCGCCGGAGCGCGACGCGCCGCGGATCCTCGTCTGGGCCGGCCGCCGGTCGCTCATCGTCGTGCGCGCCGTGCTCAACGGGGACGATTGGCCCGCCCCTCTCCTGCCGCTCCAGGCGGCGTTCCTCCGGCGCCGACGCCACGACCGGGTGCCGATGGCGCCGGGCATGCTGTGGGCGCGTTTCGAACACCCGCTGCTTCCCGGACGGCGCATCGTGCGCCCCGTGCTCGACGTCGGCGAGGCCGGCCTGTGCCTCGAAGGCGATGTGCGCACGGACGCTCTGCCTCCCGGCCTCGCCCTCTCGGATCTCCGGATCGTGTTGCCGGACGGCGCCGAGGTCTCGCTCGACGGGACGGTCCGCGCCGTCCGCACCGGACGCGGCGGCGGCGCCGATCGCTTCGGCATCGAACTCCGGCCGCAACGCCGGCAGGAGGCGTGGGACCGCTTCGTGCTGCGACAACTGCTCCCCGACGCCGACCTGCTTCGACCCGACGAGGTGGAACAGATCTGGGATCTGTTCGACCGCACGGGCTACCTGCGCGAGAAGGACCCTGCGCAACTGGCCCGCTGCCGCGAACCGTTCCAGCGCACCTGGCGCACGCTGGCCCACGCTCCCGGCCTCGGGGCCGGCGTCGTCGTTCGCGATCGGAGCGTCCTGCGCGGCGCGATGTTCTACACGCGGGCCTGGCCCGGCACCTATCTGCTCCACCACCTCGCCCTCGACCTCCACGCCACCGCCGGAGCCCTCACCGCCCCCCAGGTGGCCGGTGAGGTCTACCGTTACCTCTACCACGCCTGCCGGCGGATGCCCGACCTGCGCCACGCCGTGGGCCTCTTCAACGCCCGCAGCCGCTGGTGGAACCACCTGTTCGACGACTTCCACGCCCTGGGACCTCCGGCCGAGTGGTACGCGGTCGACCGGTTGCGCCTCGTCGAGGCCCCCGTGTCGGATGCCGCCGGCGCCGCGGCCGGCGGAAGCATCTCCGTCGGCCGGCTCGAGGATCACGAACGACCCGCCGTCGAGCAGGCGGTCCGCCGGGTCGTGCCGCCACTGGCCGCCGCCGCCCTCGCCCTCGACCCTCTCGACCCCGTTCTGGCCGACCTGCAACGCGACTTCGCCGAGGTCGGACTCCTGCGGCGACGCGAGGTCTGGGTCGCGCGCCGCGAGGAACGGATCCTGGGCGCGGCGATCGCCGACACCGCCTCGCCCGGCACGAACCTGTTTGGCCTGCTCGACGCCGTACAACTCCTCCCCGCCGAAGACGCCGCCCTGGAACCGCACTGGGCCGGCGCGGTGCTGGCCGCCGTCGCTGGCCGGCGCGCCGCCGACGGGGCCGAGACCCTGACCGTCCTCTGTCCCGCCGACGTCCCGGATGTCTCTCTGCCGCCGGCATTCGTCGAACTCGCAACGCTGCGACGCTGGACCGCCGCTCGTGAACTGCTGCCGCTGTACCTCACCTACCTCGACGAGCACTTCGACGCCCGACGCGCGCTCGACGGAGAGGAGCCGTTGCCGTGAGTCGCCCGATACGGCCGGAACCGTCGCCGCTCCTGGAACGGGTCGAACGAGCCCTGGCGAAGATGACCGACCGGCCGGCGGTGACCGCGGCGGGGTGCGTCCGCACCGGCACCGACTTGACCGAGCGTGTCCGGCGCCTCGGTGGCTGGTTGCGGCGGCGCACCGGCGAGCCCGGCCGGCGCGTCGCGCTCGTGTTCGGCAACCGACCTCTCTACATCGAGTTCTACCTCGCCTGCTTCCGGACCGGTCTGACGGCTTTCCCGCTCCACCCCGAGTTGCCGGCTCGCACGGTGGAACTCGCCGCCCGCCGCATCGCACCCGCGCTCGTCCTGTGCGACCGCGACGGGCGAGGCACCGCCGCCCGGGCCGCCGCGGCCAGCCCCGGGGCGCCGCCGGTGTTCGAGTTGACCGAAGACGCCACCCCGTGGGACGACGACGCCGGCGTCCCGGCACCGGCCGACGGCCTTGCCGCGCCGGCCGCCGATTGTCCCGCGGCTGTCTTCCTCAGTTCGGGCACCACCGGCGAGCCCAAGGGGGTGGTCGTGACCCACGGCAACTGGGCGGCCGGTCTGACGGCCCTGGAGCGGGCGTTCGAGCCCTTCCTCGAGGACGACGTGTTCCTCCACCTCGCACCGCTTTCCCACACGAGCGGCGAGTTCATCCTGCCGGCGCTGCTCGCCGGAGCCCGCCAGCACGTGCTGGACATCGGCGACGTCGAAACCGCCGCCGACCTGATCGTGCGCGGCGAAGCGACCCGGCTGTTCGCGTTCTCGTCGCAACTCCCGGATCTCACGGCCGCCGTCGCCCGACGCGGCCGCCCCGCCCGGCTCCGTTCGGTGCTCTACGGCGGCGCGCCCGCCCCGCTCTCCGTCGTCGAGGAGGCGCTCGACGTCCTCGGTCCCGTCCTCGAACAGGGCTACGGTCAAACCGAGACCTATCCACCGACGCTCGCCTTGCGCCAGCACGAACACGTCCTGCCCGGGCCCGACGGCCGCGCCGTCCGCACCTCGCTCGGACGTCCCGTGGGCACCTGCGAGGTGCGGCTGCTCGGTGTCACCGGCCTCGAGGAAGTGCCGGCTGGCGAGGCCGGAGAACTCGCGATCCGCGGTCCCAACGTCACACCCGGCTACTTCGACGATCCGGCGGCCACGGCCGCGGCGCGCCGCGGCGAGTTCTTCCTCACCGGCGACCTCGCCCGACGCGACCGCGCCGGCTTCTACCACCTGCTCGGACGCCGCGCCGACGCCGTCCGGCGCGACGGGCGTCCCGTCCACCCGCGGCACGTGGAACGGGTCGCCGAGGAACACCCTGCCGTCCGCGAGGCCGCCCTCTGCCTCGTCGACGGCCGGCTCGTCCTCGCGCTGCGCGCCCGCGTCGCGGAGCCGGCGGCCGCCCTCGATGACCTGCAGAACTGGCTGGCGAACCGTCTCGAGGCCCACGAACGACCGGACGAACTGCGGTTCGTCGCGGACCTCCCGCGAAACGTCAACCTGAAACTGCTGCGCGGCGCGCTGGCCGAGCGGCTGCGCGTGCCCGTCGCGTGCGCTCCGGTTTCTGCCGGGGGCGCGACGAACGGAGAGGAGCCATGACGATCCGACTGCTGCTGGTCGAAACCTGCTCTCCGCCGCGCCCGCCGGCGGATGCGTTGACCGCGGAACACGGCCTGCGCTGGTCGCTCGCGCTCGAGGAGCTGGTCGATCGGCGCGGCGGCCGCCGCCAACATGCGCCGCGCGATCCCCGGGGGGGCGTCCTCTCGCTCTTCGGCATCCCGCTCGGCGCCGCCTTCCTCGCCGGCGCGCTCCGGGGCCGCGACGTCGAGGTGCTGCACGAACCGCTGATCCTCGAGGCCCGCGCCGGCCGTTCCCCCCGCGCGGCGCTCGTGGAAGCGGTGCGCCGCGACGCGCCCGACGTCGTCGGCCTGACCGCCAACCACACGGTCGAGGAGCACGTCACGCTGGAGTTCGCCCGAGCGGTCAAGGAAGCCCGGCCCGCCGCCCGCGTGATCGTCGGCGGCACGCACGCCACGTTCCGCGCCGCGGCTCTCGCCCGTTCGGCCGACATCGATGCCGTGCTGCGCTTCGAAGGCGAGGCGAGCCTGCCGGCCTGGCTCGATGCACTCGCCGGCCGCCGCGCCCTCGACGACGTTCCGGGGCTCGTCGCCCGGATCGACGGCCGCCTCGTCGCGGCCGCCCCGGGCCCACCGGTCGATTTCGCCCGCGCCGTCCCGGACTACGGGCCGCTGCACGCGCCGCGCTACGCGCAGGCCGGAATCCTCGCCCACGTCCAGACCTCCCGCGGCTGCCCGCACGGCTGTCCGTTCTGCACCCATGCGGCGTTCTGGGGCCCACAGGTTCGCTACCGCGACGCCGGGCTGGTGGCGGACGAGGTGCTCTTCCTGCACGAGCTGGGCTGCGACCTGTTCTACCTCACCGACTCGACCTTCACCGAGGATCGAGGGCGCGTGCGCGCGCTGTGCGACACCCTCGCCCGGCGCGGCGCCGACCGGCCGGTCCACGTCGTCGAGACGCGGCTCGACCGCCTCGACGACGAGGTGCTCGGCTGGCTCGCGCGCGCCGGCGTCGGCGTCGTCGTGCTCGGAGTCGAGACCGCCGCGCCGGAGGTGCTCGACCACGTCCCCGGCAAGCGTTTCGCCGATCCGGCACGCACCGTGCGCGAAGCCGTCTGGCGTATCCGCAGCCACGGCATGCGCGCCTACGTCTCGCTCGCCCTCGGCCTGCCCGGCGAGACCGACGAGACGCTCGCCGCCACCGAACGGCTGGTCGAGCGGCTCTACGCCGACGGCGACGGGCTGCTCTGGGCCGACGCCAAGCTCGCCCGCGCCTTCCCGGGCACCTCCCTGGCCCGGGAACCGGCCCGCTTCCATGCCACGGTCGATCCGCGCTATGAAGGGTATGATTTCTACGGCGGCGTCACGCTGCACCTGGACCACGGCGCGACGGCCGAGCGGATCCTCGCGACCCGCCGGCGGATCATGGAGCACAACGTTCGCGCCTGGCGGGCGCGGCGCGCCGAGGATGCCGAGCGGGTCGCGCGGGACGTGGCGCGCCTGCTCGGGACGAGGGAGGAGGCGCGGTGCGACGCGACGTGAGCCCCCTGGCGCTGTCCCTGATGCTGGCGTACGTCGAACGCCATCGCCCCGCCGAGCTGTCGCGGCTGCTCGACGGCCTCGGCGTCGGTCCGGCCCGCCTCCGCGCCCGGGTGTGCTGGGTCGATTGGGCCGTCTACGCCGAGATCAACCGCCGCGTCGGCGCCCTGTTCGCCGACCGCCCGGACGCCCTCCGCGAGATCGGTCGCTCGATGGTCGATCTCGAAGCGTTCGGCTTCATCCGCATGATGGGCTCCCTGCTCGTCGACCCGCGCGCCGTGTACGCGATGACCCGCCGCGCCGTGCCGCAGTTCCTGTTCCCGTGCGTGCGGATCGATCTGCGCCACCCCAGCGACCGCACGATCGAAATGGAGTACCGCCTCGCCCCGGACCTCGAGCCGCTCCCCGGCTTCTTCGAGATCGTCCACGGCATCCTCGAGGTGATCCCGGTCGTCGTCGGCGGCCGCCCTGCCGACGTCGACCTCGCCTGGGTCGAGCCGGGGCGCTGCGCGCGCTACCGGATCCGCCTCGCCGCCCAGCGTCCGCTCCCCGCCCGCCTCCGCGCCGTCGCCGCCAACTACCTGCGCTGGTACCCGCGGGCGATGCGCGAACTGGAGGAGACCAACCAGCGCCTCCAGCAGCAATACGACGAACTCCAGGCGCTGTACGACGAGGTCTCGACCTATCGCAACCGGCTGGAACGGATGGTCGATGAGCGCACCGCCCAGCTTTCCCGAGCGAACCAGGCGCTCGAGCAGTCCGTTTCGCGCCTCGAGCAGCTCGATCGAGCGAAGAACGAACTGTTCGCCAACGTCTCCCACGAACTGCGCACCCCGCTGATGATGATCCTCGGCCCCGTGCAGAGCCTGCTCGACGGCGCCGCCGGCCCGTTGCCGCCCGCGCAGCGCGAACTGCTGCGCGGCGTGATCGACAATTCCCGCCGTCTCCTGCGCCAGGTCAACAACCTTCTCGACCTGGCGCGCGCCGACGCCGGGCAGACTCGCCTGCGTTTCCAGCCCGTCGAGCCCGTCCCGTTCGTCGCCGGACTCCTCGACGCCGTTCGCGGCGCCGCCCTGGCCCGCGACCTCCACCTCGAGCACCCCGCGCCCGCGCGGGCCCCGGAACCGATCCACATCGACCCGGAACAGATCGAGAAGGTCCTGCTCAACCTCCTGGGCAACGCGATCAAGTTCACGCCTCCCGGCGGCACGATCACCGTCACGCTCGACGAGACCGAGGGCTTCGTCCGCATCGCCGTCGCCGACACCGGGCCCGGCATCCCGCCCGACCAGCACCAGCGCGTGTTCGAGCGGTTCACGCAGGTGGACGGGTCGAGCACCCGGCGGCACGGCGGCACCGGCATCGGCCTCGCCCTCGCGCACCAGCTCGTCACGTTGCACTCCGGACACATCGACCTCGAGAGTGTGCCCGGGCGCGGCGCGTGTTTCACCGTCTGGTTGCCCAAGGGCACGGCGCACGTCCGGCCGGAACTGGTCGACCGCCGCGTCGAGAACCGGGACGTGCCGGTCCGGCGCCGCGCGACCGACGCCGAGGTGGTGCGGCTCACCGACGTCGTGGCCGATGCGCGCGCGGTGCACATCGCCGACGTCGAGTCGTCCGGGTCGCCCCCGCCCGACGCCGCTCCAGACGGCGCGGAGCCGGACGCGACGCCGGTTCCCGCTGACCTGCCGCGCCTGCTGCTCGTCGAGGACGACCCCGACGTGCGCCGTTTCCTCGCCTTCGCCCTCCGGCACCACTTCGCCGTCGCCACGGCGCCCGACGGCCTGGCCGGGCTCGCCGAGGCGGATCGGCTGCTGCCGGACGCCGTGCTCAGCGACGTGATGATGCCCGGCATCGACGGCATCGAACTGACCCGCCGCCTGCGCGGGAACCCGCGGACCGCGCGGATCCCGGTCGTTCTGCTGACGGCCCGGGCCGACCCCGAGGCCCGCCTGCGCGGCCTGGAGGCGGAAGCCGACGACTACCTGGTCAAGCCGTTCGCCGCGCGCGAACTGATCGTCCGCCTCACCAACTTGGTGCGCCTGCGCCGCTTCGAACGGGAACTGGTCGACCGCAACGCCGCGCTCGAACGCACCCTGGAGGCCCTGCGGCGCGCAGAGGTCGAACTGGCCCGCCGCACGCGCCTCGCCACGCTCGGCCAGCTCGTCGCCGGCGTCGCCCACGAACTGAACAACCCGGTCAACTTCCTCGTCGGCGCCACCCAGGCGATCCAGGAGCGGCTCGCCACGGTCTCCCCGGCCCAGCCGCCGACCGAGGAGCTGCTGGCGCGCGTCCGCCGGATGGCCCTCGTCGCCCACGCCGGCGGTCAGCGCATCGCCGGCATCGTGGAGAGCCTGCGCCAGTTCGGCGGCGGCGGCCGCCAGGCCCATGTCCGCTTCGACCTCGTCGAGGGCGTCCGCCTGACCGTCGCCCTCCTCGAGCCCCGCTTCCGCGAGGCGCGCGTCACCCCGCAACTCGACCTCGAGGAACCCCTCGAGGTGGTCGGCCACGCCGGCGAACTGAACCAGGTGGTGCTCAACCTGCTCACCAACGCAATCGCCGCGGCCCCCGGCGGCACGGTCTGGATCACCGGCGCCCGGCGCAACGGCGAGGTCCGGCTCGAAGTGCGCCATTCCGGCTCGGGCGTACCTCCCGACGTGCTCCCCCACATCTTCGAGCCGTTCTTCACCACCCGTCCACCGGGCGAAGGCACCGGCCTGGGCCTCGCCATCTGCGACTCGATCGTCCGCCAACACGGCGGCCGCATCGAGGTGGTCTCGCCTCCCGGAGCGGGGGCCACCTTCTGCCTGTGCCTGCCCGCCGCCCCGGCATCCGGGGCGGCCGACGCCGCCGATGGAGTCCGTGGATCATGACGACCTCCGACACGCCTCCCACCGGATCGGAACGTCCCCGACTGCTGATCGTGGACGACGACGAGCCCAACCTCGAGGTGATGCGCGAGCTGCTCGAGGACCAGTACGACGTCGTCACCGCCCGCGGCGGTCCGGAGGCCCTGCAGCGGGCGGAAGCCGAGCCGCCGGACCTGGTGATCAGCGACCAGCGCATGCCCCACATGTCCGGCGTCGAACTGCTGGAACGCCTGCGCGAGCGCTGCCCCGACGCCGTGCGGCTGATCTGCACCGCCTACACCGATCTCGACGCCGTCCTCGCGGCGATCGAACGCGGACAGGTGTACCGCTACGTGCTCAAGCCGTGGCGCGTCGACGACATGCGCACCACGATCCGGCAGGCGCTCGAGTGGGGCGCCGCGGCGCGCGAACGCCGCCGGACCGAGGATCGGCTGCGGCGGATCGCGTACACCGACGCCGTCTCCGGCCTCCCCAACCGTCTCGGCTTCGTCCACCGCCTGCGCGAACTCCTCGCGGCCGCTCCCGGCGCCTCGCGCGCGGTGTTGCTGGTCGATCTGCACCGCTTCGCCGAGATCAACTTCACGCTCGGGCACGAGCACGGTGACGGACTGCTGCGCGAAGTCGGCCGCCGCCTCGTCGACGGTCTCGGCGATGCCGCCGAAGTGGCGCGCCTGGACGGCGATCACTTCGCGGTCCTGTTGCTCGACGCCGCCGCGCCTCTGGCCGTCGCCGAGGGTGCCCGGCGCATCCACGAGGTGTTCGCCAGGCCGTTCGACCTGCCGTGTCTCCGCCTCGACGTGTCCTGCGCCGTCGGCGCCGCCGTCCACCCGACCCACGGCACGACCGCCGAGGAACTGCTCCAACGCGCCGACGTCGCGCTCCACTCCTCGTGCCGCACCAGCCACGCCTTCGCCGTCTACGATCCGCGGAACGACGCTTTCACCCGCCGCCGCCTGGAGTTGATCGCCGCCCTGCCGCGGGCGGTCGAACTGGGTCAGTTCGTCCTGCATTTCCAGCCGATCGTGGACCTCCACCGCCGGAGCGCCGCCGGTCTCGAAGGCCTCGTGCGCTGGCGCCATCCCGAGTTCGGCATGGTGCCGCCGAACGACTTCATCGGCCTGGCGGAGCACACCGGAGCCATCGCTCCGCTCACGCTGTGGGTCCTGGGGGCCGCCCTGCGCGAATGCGTCGCGTGGCGCCGCCTCGACCTGCCCCTCGACGTCTCGGTCAACATCTCGGCCCGCAATCTCGCCACCCCCGGCTTCGCCGGCCAGGTCGAACAGGCCGTCCGCACAACGGCTGCCCGACCCGAGTGGCTCCACCTCGAGATCACGGAGAGCACCGTGATGGCCGACCCACCGCAGTCGCTGCGGGTCCTCGGCGAACTGCGCGAACTCGGCGTCCGTCTCTCCCTCGACGACTTCGGCACCGGCTACTCGTCCCTCGCCTATCTCCAGAAACTGCCCGCCCACGAACTCAAGATCGATCGCTCGTTCGTCATGCGCCTCGCGACCTCGCCGGGCGATGCCGCGATCGTCCAGACGATCGCCGGCCTGGCCCGGAACCTGAGCCTCGAGGTCGTGGCGGAAGGCGTCGAGGACGCGGAGAGTCTCGACCGGCTGGCCGGCCTCGGTTGCCACCTCGCGCAGGGCTTCCACATCGCCCGGCCGATGCCCGCGCCCGACGTCCTCCCCTGGCTCGCCACCTCGCCCTTCGGTCTCGGACCGCTCCCTGCCACCCGCTGAGCGCGCCGGGCGCTCCGCCGCAGCCGAAGACCCAGCACGACAGGAGGCGCGCGACCGGGACGACCGTCCATCGCATGGGGATCGAGGCTGCGCGGCCGCGGCGGCGTTGGCAACGCCGTCTCCGCGCGCCGAGCGGACTCGCCCGCGCCGCCCCGACACCGCATCGACCCACCTGTGGTTCCCGAAATCCCCGTACACCTCGCAACCATGGCACTTCTCGCGCAGACCGTCCGGGCCTTGCTTCGACCCGCGCTCCCACCTACGGTCCGCCGCCATGCCCGACTTCCTGGCCTTCCTGCTCCGGCTCCTCGCCTCACCGTTCCGCTCCAACCTCGACCTTGAGATCGAGGTGCTCGCCCTCCGTCAGCAGCTGGCCGTCTACCAGCGGTCGATCCCCCGGCCGCGTCTGCGCCTCCGCGACCGCCTGTTCTGGTGCTGGCTCTCCCGGCTCTGGTCGCGGTGGAAGGATGCGATCGTCATCGTCAAGCCGTCGACCGTCATCGCCTGGCGACGGCGCAAGTTCCGCGAGCTCTGGGCAAAGCTCAGCGCCCGCCGCGGTCCGGGCCGTCCTCCGGTCCCGAAGGAGATCCGGGATCTCATCCGCCAGATGTCGTCGGCGAACGTGTGCTGGGGTAGTCCGCGAATCCGGTCCGAACTGAAGATGCTCGGCATCGTGGTGGCGAAGTCCACCGTCGAGCGGTACATGATCAAGCGGCCGAAGCCGGCGTCGCCGACTTGGCGCGCGTTCCTGGCGAACCACGTCAACTGCCTCGCCTCCATCGACTTCTTCACGGTCCCGACGGTGCGGAACCGCGTGCTGTACGTGCTGGTCGTTCTGGCCCACCTTCGGCGCCGGATCGTCCACTTCGCCATCACCGAGCATCCGACCGCGGCCTGGACGGCCCGGCAGGCAACCGAGGCGTTCCCGTGGGACACGGCGCCGCGGTACATGATCCGGGACCGGGACTCGATCTACGGTGACATCTTCCGCGGACGCGTGAAGTCGATGGGCATCAAGGAGGTGCTCATCGCGCCGCGCTCTCCGTGGCAGAGCCCGTTCGTGGAAAGGCTGGTCGGCTCGGTTCGCCGCGACTGCCTGGATCACGTCGTCGTTCTCGGCGAGAGGCATCTCCGGCACGTCCTCACCTCGTACTTTGCGTACTACCACGAGGCCCGATGCCACATGGCGCTCGACGGCGACGCCCCGGAGCATCGCGAAGTACAGCCGCCCGAGATGGGCAAGGTGATCGAGATCCCGGAGGTCAACGGGCTGCACCACCGGTACGTCCGCCGCGCCGCGTGACGGTCACCTCGCGCGGTGGACGTCATCGGGCGGGCCCCGCCTCCGCCGCGGCGGCGAGGTGTGCGTGGTGGCTGTGCTCGACGCCTCGCGCGCCCGAGATACTCACGCTGCCAGGCGCCGTCCGGCGCTGCGAGGGTGCAGCGACCGCGTTGGACGACCCGACTCGGCTGCGACCGACGCGTTCGGCGCGCGCGTTCCGGTTTTCGGGAAGGACAACCGCAGCCTCTCGACGACGATGCGGTACATGCACGTCTGCGCGGGCGCACCGGAGGCGGCGATCCGGTCGCTGGACGGGCCGGAGTCGATGCAGGTGCGGGGAGAAATGTTGGAGAAGGCCCCCGGCGAGTCCGGTAGGGCCACGTAACTACTTGCGGATCTGGGAGCGGGAGACGGGATTTGAACCCGCGACGTCCACCTTGGCAAGGTGGCACTCTACCACTGAGTTACTCCCGCGCACGCCTCGCGGCGCGAGAGGCGCTTTTACCCGCAAGCCCGCAAGGCGTCAAGATGCTTCCGCACTGACCGGGTGGACGGACCAGGACATCGTCCCAGGGGGGAGGACCTTGGCTGGCAGATCACGAGGCGTCCGACGCGGCCAGAGATGTGGAAGGCAATCCAGGTGGTGCTGCGGGTGAGCGGGGTGCAGGGGCTGCGCACCTTGCGT
>JAAZOP010000525.1 GCA_012797735.1 Myxococcales bacterium | reverse complement strand
GCCGACGGCACCGCCTGCCTCACCGACGGCAACGAGTGCACCGAGGACGTCTGCGACCTGGGAGCGTGCGTCCACGAGCCGACGCCGGGCGCGAGCTGCACGGACGACGGCAACGTCTGCACGGCCGAGGCGTGCAGCGCGACGGGGGGATGTCTCCACGAACCGATTCCGGGGTGCTGCAACGTCGCGACGGACTGCGACGACGGCAATCCCTGCACCGTCGATGACTGCGACCCGACGTCGCACACCTGCCGGCCGCCCGTGGCCGCCGCCGACGGCACGGTCTGCGGGTTCCTCGGCGAGACCTGTTTCTCCGGACGCTGCGCGCGGGAAGTGATCGCCAACGGCGGGTTCGACACGGGCGACACGACCGGCTGGACGCTGCGGGACGCCTCCTATCGAGGCGAGCCGTGCACCGGCTACTACGGGGACTGGAGCGTCACGGGAGGCCGGCTGCGGCTCCACGGCCACTCCGCCACCGGCATCGCCGTCGCCTCCCAGGCTTTTGCGGCCGCCCGGCCGCTGCGCGTGCGGTTCGACTACGAGATCTCGGCGACGTGCGGGAACGCCGCCATCGCCATGCACGACGGCGACACGATGCTGCTCCACTGGGACCGCTCGACCTACTTCCCGCCGCTCAGCAAGGACGTCATCACCTACTACACGCCGCTCATCGCGGCCGCGCCCGGCACCTGCCTGACCGCGGCGGGCGGAACCCACCGCTCGGACTACGCCTGTGAACAGGTCGCGGGGGCGTTCTGCTACCGCGCCGGCTGCACGGTTTCGGCGACGAGCGGGACGTTCGAGGCGGTCTTCGACTGGACGGCCAACCGGGTGACGATGCGCGCCGGCGGCGTGACGCTGGGCACCTACGAGATCCTCGACCCGGCCACGTTCCAGATCGGGGAGATCCGCCTGGGGGTGGGGCACGGCTGTTGCGACGGCCGGATGGACACCTACGTCACCGTGGACAACGTCTCGGTGCTGGTCGAAGCCCTCTGACCCGCTCGCGGAACACCCAGGCCCGCATCACCGGAAACGTGAAGACGAACCAGACGCCGGCCAGGCTCGCGAGGTGCAGGAGCCGCGGGTCCCAGCCGGTGACGGCGCGCAGCGCCCACCAGAGGGCCGTGGCCAGCGTCACGGCCGCCAGCGCGGTCGCGGCGTAGCGTCCGGCCTGGCGCAGCGTCCGGCTGCCGGACCCGCGGAAGGCCCAGGCGCGGTTCAGCGAGAAGTTCGCCGCCGCGCCCACGGCGCCGGAGAACCAGCGCATCGCCGTCAACGCCGGGCCGGCCAGGAACAGCACGCCCAGCGCGAACAGGCCGGCATCGAGCGCGGTGGTGACCAGGCTCACCGCGAGGCTGCGCCATCGGAGCCGGCTCATGCGGCCCTCCACGCGCCGTCGCCCCCCGCGGCCGGCTGCTCGGCCAGCCATTCCGCGTACGTCACCAGCCGGCGGTGGCGCAGCAGGCCGCGGATCCGGCCCAGCACGTGCTCCAGCAGGCCGGGATGGCCGAGATCCTCCGGATGGAGCGCGACGCGCAGCAGCGGTCGCGCCACAGCGCCCACCTCGGCGCCGAGCATCGCCGCGCGTTTGCCCAGGTCGACGAGCGGGTCGCCCGCGGCGAAGGTCAGCGCGGGGCAACGGAACGGCCGCGTGTCACCGGAGAGGCGACGCACGTGGCCCAGGCCGGCTGTGAAGCGGAAGTCGAGCGCCTGCAGGGCCCGGCGCGTCCCAGGGCTCTGGCGCCACACCGGCGCCACGAACCCGTCGGCCGACAGGCCGCAGGCCCTGAGGATCGCCCGGCCCTCGAGCAGCCGGGCGCGCGCCTCCCCCTCCGACAGCTCCGCGAATTCGTCCTGGCCGCGCGCGACGCGGTCGCGCCACCACGCCGCCAGGGGATCGGCCGGAGGCGGACCGGAGGCGCGGTGCGTCAGGCCGTGCTGGACGACCTCCCACCCTTCGCGGCACCGGGCGCGCAACCACTCGCCCAGCACCGCGTCGTCGCGCAGATCCCACACGACGCCGGACGCGTCCTCGTACCGCGGAACGACGAGCAGCGTGCCGCGGTCGACGCCGATCGCCTCCAGCTCCGCCCGGAGCCGCTCGACCTCGACCCGCGTCGCCGGCGACACGTCGTGGATCTCGACCGTCATCGCGCGCGCCCGCCACCGCCGGCCGGCGGCCGTGGGCGGCGCGAGGCGCGCGCGGCGCAGGCGCGCGGCCTGACGCACGGTCCCGACGCCGAGCTGCCACACGTCGCGCGGACGGATCCAGCTTGTCGCCCGGCCGTAGGCGCACGAGATCGGAGCGGCGACGACGCGCAGATCGACGCCGCGGTCGCGGGCGTCGAGCGCCAGCACGACCAGCGACTCGTACTCGAGACCGTAGGCGCCCTCGACCCCGAGGTGCGCGGCCAGGACATCGGCGGCGCGCTTGCGATACAGGCGGAGGCCGGACTGGATGTCGACGAAGTCGGCG
This sequence comes from Myxococcales bacterium, assembly GCA_012797735.1. Lineage (GTDB taxonomy): Bacteria > Myxococcota_A > Polyangia > DRWM01 > JAAZOP01 > JAAZOP01. The sequence continues at coordinate 1,768 of JAAZOP010000525.1, read as the reverse complement.
CCCGCGATGCTTCGGAACCCGAGGTTGACCAGCCGGTTGGAAAGCCGCCGCTGCGGCGGCATGTCGACCGCGACCCGCGCCCCGACCACCACGTCGGCCTCCACCAGGTGCGCCGCCAGCCGCGGCAGCTCGGCGGGGTCGTGCTGCCCGTCGCCATCGATCAAGGCGACGGCGTCGAGGTCCCACGCCGCGAGCGCGCGCAGGGCGCGCCGCACCGAACCCTGCTTGCCGAGATTGCGCGGGTTGCGCAGCACGACCAGCGGCGGGTCCGCCGGCGCCCGTTCCCGCTCCTCGGCCAGCACTCGCCGCGTGTCGTCCGTCGAAGCGTCGTCGACCACCACAATCACGGCGGGCTGGACGCCGCGGCAGCGCGCCAGCAGTTCCGGCAGGTGCGGGGCTTCGTTGTAGGCCGGAATCGCGATCGCCACGCGCTCGACGAACGCGGCCTCGCCGGGGGACTCGTCGCGGACGAAGCGGCAACGGACCGTCATCTTCACGCCTCCTTTCGTGCCGCTGGAAGTTTCAAGGGCCGTGCCAGCCGCGACCGGGGCCCTTCGTTCACCCAACCCCGCGTTCCCGGGGCGCTTTCCGTTCCGGTCCGGGTGCGAATTCCGCTTCGCACCGAGAAGCGGCGTTGGCAACTCTTGCGCGTTGGTCACGCCTCCCGCCGCCGGAGCCGCGCTCGACCCGACGACCCGCGGCTCGCGTCCGATGCAGGAGCCGACCCGACCGCCGAGGCTTGGACCGACGGCGGCGCCCGTGGTAGGGTCGCGTGCCAGGAAAGCTTCAGGCCGCATGACGCTGGTGGGAACCGTACTGGCGAACAGGTACCGCATCGTCCGGCAGATCGGCCAGGGCGGGATGGGGGCGGTCTACGAAGCCGAGCACCTGGTGATCGGGCGCCGGGTGGCGATCAAGGCGCTGCATCCGGAGTTCGCCCACCGCAGCGAGCTGGTGGCGCGGTTCCACCGGGAGGCGCAGGCGGCCAGTCGGATCGGCCATCTCAACATCGTCGAGGTGTTCGATTTCGGCACCGACGACCGGGGCGCCCCGTTCCTGGTGATGGAGTACCTCGAGGGCCGCTCGCTCGCCGGCGCCCTGCAGTCCGACGGCACGTTCCCCGTCGAGCGTTCCGCGGACGTGGTCGGCCAGACGCTGGGCGCGCTGGATGCGGCCCATGCCAAGGGGATCATCCACCGCGACCTCAAGCCCGAGAACATCTTCCTCACCGACCACGGCGGCCGCGCCGACTTCGTCAAGCTGCTCGACTTCGGCATCTCCAAGTTCCAGACGCCCGCCGGCGAGCCGAAACTCACGACCACGGGCGTGACGCTCGGCACCCCCTACTACATGGCCCCCGAACAAGCCGCCGGCGACGGCGAGCTGGACCATCGCGTCGACGTCTACGCGATGGGCGCGGTGCTCTACGAGGCGCTGGCCGGCCGGCCGCCCTACGAGGGAACGAACTACAACCGGCTGCTGGCCCAGATCCTCAGCAGCGACCCGCCGCCGTTGCGCGAGTTCCGCCCCGACATTCCACCGGAGCTGGCGCGGGTGGTGCACACCGCGATGGCCCGGAACCGCAACGAGCGCTACCCGACGGCCGGGGCGATGCTCGAAGCGCTGCTGCCGTTCGGAGCGACGCGCACGCCCTTCGAGCGGACCGCGACGGGCAAGCGTCGGGCGGTCAGCCAGCGGCCCGGGCCGGCGCTCCTGCCGACGGTCCCGGCGGCCGCCTCGGACGGGCCGCCGGGCGCACCGGCGCCCG
>JAAZOP010000524.1 GCA_012797735.1 Myxococcales bacterium | reverse complement strand
GCGGCCGGCTACGCCGAGGCCGCCGGGCTGCTCGCCGCCGCCCGCGCCGAGCGCGCCCGGACGACGCTCGAGACGGGCGAGGTCGCCGCGCTGGCACTGGCGGTGGCCCGCAGGGTCGTCCTCGATTGCCGCGCCCTCGACCGGGACCTCGTCGCGCGCCGCGCCGCCGCGGTCGCCCGCGAACGGTTCCTCGGACCCGTGGTCGTGCGGGTCGCCCCCGCCGACGCGGAACTCGTCCGCCGGTGTCTGGTCGAGACGCCCGCCGGCCCCGTGACGGTGCGCGAGGACCCTGAGCTGCGCGACGGGACGTGCGTCCTGGAAGGTGACGGCGGCGAGATCCGGCTCGACGACGACGAGATGCTCCAACGCGTCGGCCGGGCGCTGGCCGGCGGGCCGGAGGTCGAGCGTTGAGCGCGCGGGATCGGACCGGGACGCCCGTACCGGAGGGTGATGCCGGACCGCCGGAACCGGCACCGCCGGCCTCGGCGGAGGAAACCCCGTCCAACTGGCGCCGTCGCCTGCGCACCCCGCTCGGGGCGGCCGCACGCCTGGTGGCGGTCGAGCCGCGTCGGGTGTTCGTGCCGGTCCTGCTGTTCGCCGCGACCGTGCTCAGCACGCTGTACGTCGGGCGCCTGTTCGTGGAGGCGTACGCGATCGAAGTCGGGGGGCCGCCGGGGGAAACCGGGACGATCCTCGACGGCTGGCCCTACGCGGCGGCGCTGCTGGGGATCCTGCTGTGCCACGAAATGGGACATTTTCTCGCCGCGCGGGTGCACGGCATCCCGGTGTCGCTGCCGTACTTCATCCCCGTGCCGTTCTTCTTCGGCACGTTCGGCGCGGTGATCCGCACCCGCGGGCGCATCCGCTCCCGCGCGGCGCTCCTGGACGTGGGTGCCGCGGGCCCGCTGGCCGGGATGGCGGTCGCCGTCCCCTGCATGATCGCCGGCTTGGCGCTGTCGGAGGTCCGACCGTTGCCCGCGGAGCCGTACCAGCTCGAGGGGCAGTCGCTGCTCTACGCGCTGCTCAAACGGCTCGTGGTGGGTCCGATCCCCGAGGGGCACGACGTTTTCCTGCATCCGCTGGCGTGGGCCGCGTGGATCGGTTTCCTGGTGACGATGATCAACCTGATCCCCGTCGGACAGCTCGACGGCGGGCACGTGGCCTACGCGCTGTTCGGCCGCCGCTACGCGCAGGTTTCGCGCTGGGCCCACCGCGCCCTCGTCGCGCTCGGCGTCGGCACCGGAACCTACTTCGGCGTCCAGGCCGTGCTCGCGGGGCGCGACGCGGCGGACGTCGCCGCCGAGTTCGCGGTGGGCGGCAACTGGCTGGTCTGGGCGGCGATCCTCTGGATCATGAACCGCGCGACCCGGGGACATCCGCCCGTCGACGACGAGGATCGCCTGACACCCGGTCGCGTCGTGCTGGGCTCGACCTGCGTCGTCGTCTTCGTGCTGCTGTTCATGTCGGTGCCGCTGCGCGCGGTCACCCCGTAGCGGGCGTCCGCTCGGGCACCACGCGCAGCGCTCCGTCGGCGTCGAGGCCGTCGGTGGTGCCGCGGACCAGCGTCCCCACCCGGACCTCGCGCGAGACGATCACCGCCGGCAGGAACCGCTCCGTCGTCCCCCGCCCGCAACCGCCGGCATCGATCCGCTCCACCGCCACCTCGGCCCGCCCGCGCGCAACCGCCCGCTGCCGATATGCCGCCCGCAACCGTTCGTCGAGCCGCAGCAACGCCCGGGTGCGCAGCACCGCCGTCCGTTCCGGGACCTGCGGCGCGAGGGCGGCACCCGGCGTGCCCGGCCGCGGCGAGTAGGTGAACACGTGGAGGTACGCCAGCGGCAGCCGCTCCAGCAGCGCCAGGGTCGCCTCGTGGTCCCGCTCCGTCTCGGTCGGCAGACCGGCGATCACGTCGACACCCACCGCCAGATCGGGACACCGGCTCCACGCGCGCTGCAGCACTTCGAGCGCCGGTGCGAGGTCGGCCCGACCCACCCGCGCCAGCAATCCCGGCGATCCGCTCTGGATCGGCACGTGGAGGTGCGGACAGAGACCCGCCTCCCCCGTCACCAGACCGACCAGGCGGTCGGTGAGGTACTGCGGCTCCACCGAGGAGATCCGCAGCCGCGGACGCCGCGGCAGCGCCAGCAGGCGTTCGAGCAGGTCGGAGAGCGCGAGGGGCGGGTCGAGGTCGCGACCCCAGGCGCCGGTCTGGATCCCGCTCAACACCACCTCCGGCACCCCCGCCTCCCCCAGCCGCGCGACCCGCCGCACCACCTCCTCCGGCGGCGTCGAGCGCGCCCGGCCGCGCACCCGCGGCACGATGCAGTAGGCGCAGCGGCCGTCGCAGCCGTCCTGGATGCGCAACGGCACGCGGTGCCGTCCGGTCGAGCCCGAAGCGGAACCGGCGCACGACGGCGCGCCGGGCTCGACCGCCGGCGCGAGCCGCTCCCGGATCGCCCGCGCCACCTCCGCGGCATCGCCGGCGGCCAGCGCGAGATCCGCACCCAGTTCGCGACACGCTTCCGCCCCCACCAGCCTGGGGAAACAGCCCGCCGCGACGATCCGCAGCCCGGGATGCTCCCGCCGGAGCCGGCGGATCGCCTTGCGCGCATCGCGCTCGGCCCGCGCCGTCACGACGCAGCCGTGGACCACCGCGATGCCCGCGTCCGCCGCCCGGCGTTCCTCGAGCACCGGGAGGCCCCGCTCGACCAGCGCGTCGCGCAGGACCTCCTCGTCCGCCTGTTGGGCCCGGCAGCCGAACGTCAGCAGCACGACCTCGGACCGCACCGCGCGCGGCGGCGCCGGTTCCGGCGCCTCCTGCACCGACGGGGGACGCGGCGGAGCCGCCGGCGT
>JAAZOP010000523.1 GCA_012797735.1 Myxococcales bacterium | reverse complement strand
TGGATTGGGAGCGACGTATAGATAAAGTCGTCACCCATCTGGAAGGTGCCGCCTTCCACGTTCACCATTTGGACAATCACCGGGCTGGCTATCGTCGTGACGGTGGTGGTGGTCGTGGCGCCCGGCGGGACCTCGGTCGCACCGGCGGCGGGGGTCTCGACGGGAGCGGCCTCCTCGGTCGCGGCCCGGCTGCGCCCGCGCCGGATCGCCAGGCCGCCGCCCAGATCGACCGCGCCGCTCGCCGGCGCCTCGACCGCGACCGGGAGGTTCGACTCGGGCGCGCCGTACTGGCCGGCGGGAAAATCGACGTACAGGTACCAGTAGCCGTCGCCGGCGTCGTGCGTGGAGATGCCGGCGATCGTGGCGACCTTCAGTTCGATCACCAGGTGCACGTCGCGCCCGTGGCGTTCGAGCTTGGCGCGTGCGACGGGGGTGGCGGCGAAGTGCTCGGTGACGAGCGGCCGGCGGCTGTTGGTGAGGTGGATGCGGGCGTTGCGGATCACGACGACGACGCGACCGTTCTGGTCGGCGCGGCTCCATTCGATGGGTCGGGTGGACTGGACGAAGATGCGCGAGCCGCCCTCGGTGAGCTGGAATCCGGGCCAGGTGAGCACGGCCCGCGGCTCGCGTGCGGCGCGGGACGCGGCGGGGGGCGGGTGGCCGGTGCCGGGGATCACGCCGGGATAGGCCGCGTCCGGCGCGACGGTGGTGGTGTCCGCCGACTGGGCGACGGCGGCGGCGCCGACGGCGAGGAGGCCGATGCCGCCGAGGATTGCCGGGACGGTTGCGGTGCGCATGGGATCCCTCCGCAGGTCCTGCATATCATCCGGCCCGCGGAGCGGCAAATTCGCCGCCGGCGCCCTCCCCGGCCGGCGGCGGCGCCCGGACGAACTGCAACGTCGCGTGTCCGATCCCGAACTCGACCCGCAGGTGCTCCTCGAGCCGTTCCGCCAGGCGGCAGCACTCGTCGAGCGACTCGAGGCGGGTGCGGACGCGGGCGGTCATGGCGACCATCCCCGAAGTGACGGTCCAGACATGGATGTCCTCGAGCCCCTCCACCGCGGGAAAACACTCGCGCACCGACCGGCGGAGGTTCTCGATCGAGATCCCGTACGGCGCGGCCTCGAGAAGGACGCGCACGGCGTCGCGGACGAGGGCGGCGGACCAGACGAGGATCAGGGCGGCGATGCCGAGGGAGAGGGCGGGGTCGACCCAGAGCCAGCCGGTGCGGGCGATGACCAGGGCGCCGCCGACGACGGCGACGGAGGAGACGGTGTCGCCGAGGAGGTGGAGGAACGCGCTGCGGACGTTGAGGTCCCGCCGGCCGACGTCGTGGAGCAGCCAGGCGGTGAGGAGGTTGACGACGAGGCCGACAGCCGCCACGCCCAGCATCGGCCCGACGAGGATCGGCTCGGGGTGGAGCAGGCGCTTCACCGCCTCCCAGGCGATCCAGACGGTGGCGGCGAGGAGGGTGACGCCGTTGAGGAGGGCGGCGAGGATCTCGACGCGCTGCAGCCCGAACGTCCGCTCCGCGGTGGTGGCCCGGCCGGCCAGGACGACCGCGGCGAGCGACACGCCGAGGGCGAAGGCGTGGGTCAGCATGTGGCCGGCGTCGGACAGGAGGGCCAGCGAGCCGACGAGCCAGCCGCCGACCGCCTCGCCGGCCATCGTCGCGGCGGTGATCGCCAGCGCCCAGCGGAGGCGACGGCGTTCCCGCAGGCGGCGCGGCGCAGGTTGCTCCGGCATCCGGCAGGCCCACGCTTCCTCCGCCCGTCCCACGGGCTGGCCGTGGGCGTGGACGTGTGCGCCGCCCTCGTCGTGGGCCCGGTCGTGGGCGTGGACGTCACCGTCAACATGGACGTGGTCGCGATCGCTCATCGCAGGTACCCCATCGCCCGGAGTCGTTCGGCCATTTCGGCATCGTACCGCGCCGGGGCCGGGGCGTACTCGCGGGCGCCGAACGGCGCGGGGGTGTCGATGGTCCAGTGCCGGCGCCGGGGCGCGCCGAGGAAGTGCCCGAGGAGGATCCGGAGGTAGCGCACCACGAGGGGGTGGTCGCGGACGACGAGCCGCAGGGCTTCCCAGTCCCACTTGCCGTCGGGCAGCAGCGGCAGTTCCTCGATCCGGTCCGGGCCGGCGACGCGGAACAGAGCGGTCTGGGTCGGGCCGACCATCACCAGCTTCCAACCCGCCGCCTGCACCGCCATCCGCTCGCCCTGGTGCGTCGCGAACGCGGCGAACGGACCGGCGACGCGGTGGCCGAGCAGGTCCGGCAGCAGGCTGTTGCCCTCGAACGGGACATTCTGTCCGTCGGCGGCGGGTCCGAGGTTGAGGAGATCGACGATCGTCGGGGCGACGTCGAGGAGGCTGACGGGGCGGGCGACGCGGCGTCCGGCGGGCAGGCCGGGGAAGCGGACGAGCAGCGGAACATGGAGCAGCTCCTGGAACAGCGAGTGTCCGTGGCCGACCTTGCCGTGTTCGAAGAACTCCTCGCCGTGGTCGGCGGTGACGATCAGCAAGGTATCGTCCTGGAGGCCGGCGGCGCCGAGGTCGTCCCAGAAGCGCCGGAGGGCGTCGTCATGGTAGGTGGTTTCTGCCTTGTACAGCGCCTGGAGTCGCGTGCGGTCGCGTTCGGTCAAGGCGAGTTGCCCCGACTTGACGCGTTCGAGGAGCGCGGCGGTGTCCCGCGGCTGGACGGGGCCGGCGTACGACCCGGAGTCGTACCGTTCGAGGTAGTGGGCGGGGGGGTCGTACGGGACGTGGGGATCGACCGTGTGGAGATAGAGGAAGAACGGCGAGCCGCGGTTGGCGCGGACCCAGTCGAGGGCATCGCGGAAGACGTCGTCGGCGCGGTTGGCCGCGCCGTCCTTGATGTAGTTCTTGAACGAGTCCCAGCCGCGGTCGAACCCGGTCGGGGCGGAGACGTGGCCGTTGGCGACGAAGGCGGCGGTGCGGAACCCCTGTTGCTTGAGGAACTGCGACAGGAGCAGCACTTCCGGCGACAGCGCATCCCGCTCGCGCTCGGCGCCGTGCGTCGTCGGGAACATCCCGGTGAGCAGCGAGGCGGTCGAGGGGAGGGTCCAGTTCTCCGGGGCGATCGCGGTCTCGAAGACCGTTCCCTCGCCGCCGAGCGCGCCGAGCATGGGGGTCTGGACGTCGCCACCGCGCCAGGCGAGACGTTCGCGCAGCGCCGGCACTTCGTAGGGCGCCGTATGGTCGGCGCGCTGGGTATCGATCAGCAGCAGAATCACGTTGCGGGGCGTGCGCCCGGCGCGCGGCTCGCCGGGCGCCTGGGAGACGAACAGCGTCGGGACGCCCCAGACCGCGCGGAACCCTTCCACCGGACGACCGCGCACGGAGAAATCGACCCGCACGACCTGGCCGCCGAACGACCCGAGCGCGCCGCTGGAGGCGGTGAACCAGCGGCCCTCCTTCTCCGGCGGCACGTCGCGGCTCCAGACGACGCGGCGCAGTCCGTCCTCGCCGGTGATGCCGAGTTCGAAGGTGACGGCCGAGGTTCGCCCGGCGCCGGCCGCGCGCGTGCCGTAGGCGAAGCCGATGAACGGGTCGGTCGGGGCGTCGGGGGGGCCGAGCGGCACTTCGAGATAGTAGGAGACGGAGGTGGGCAGGGGCAGCACGAGCGACGGTCGCGTCGCCTCCGCGCCGGACTCGTCCCGCAGCGTCACCTCGCGCAGCACCTCGGCGTCGGTCGGCGGAATCGGCGCGGTGCCGTCTTCGGGCGTCCCGGTCCGGAACCAGACCCAGTCGACGCGGAAGTACCCCTTGCGGCCGCCGACGTCCTCGGCGGGACCGGGGTCCTGGTAGAGTTGCAGGTAGTTCTCTCCTTCCCGCAGGGCCTCCACCGGAAAATCGAACTCGGCCGTCTTCCAGTCGCCGGCCTCGAGCGTGCGGCGGAAGCCGTGCACGCCGTTGAGGTTGCCGGTGAGTTGGCGGCGATGGGCGGAGCGGTAGCGCATCTGCATCTGCACGGGGCGGGGACGCTGGAGGAAGAAGTAGAGCCGATGGTTGACGTTGGGCGACCCGTCGCGCGGGTCATCGACCGCCCAGGTGAAGCTCTCGCGGCCGTCGCGCACGTCGCCGGCCCAGCCCATCGCCCAGTTTCCGAGGGTGTGTTTGAAGCGGTGGGGGGTGCCGAAGTCGACGAACACGCCGTGGTGGTCGATGTCGGCGAGCGGCAGGTGATTGACGAAGCAGAACCAGGGAAAGGCGTCGCGGAATCGGGGCGGGAGCGGGGTCTGGGAGCCCTCGGTGCTCCCCGGCGGCCTGGGGTAGTCCGGCGCGGAGGCCGGGGCCTGTTCGTAGACGCGCGGGGCCGGGGGGCCGCTGGTGGTCGCGCGCGGCGGCGGCTGGCCTCCGGCGGTGGTGTCGGCCGCGGCGTCGCCCGCGGGCTCG
>JAAZOP010000522.1 GCA_012797735.1 Myxococcales bacterium | reverse complement strand
GCGGAGCGGGGGAGGCGGCGGCGCGGCCCCGGGCGCCCGGACGGCCGGCGGCGGGCCGCCGAAGACGTCGATCGTGTCGATCGGAATGTCCTCGGTCATCGCCTCCCGCGCCTGCGCCAGGTCCCGGTTGGTGGTGCGCAGGCGTGCGGAGAGCACCTGGAGCATGTTCCACAGCACCTTCTTGGCCAGTTCGCTCTCGCGGCGGATCAGGTTGAAGAAGGTCTTGCGGTCCAGGCGCAGGAGCAGGGCATCTTCGAGGGTGCTGATCGAGGCGGAGCGCGGGGCCTGATCGATGAGCGCCATCTCGCCGAAGAACTCGCCGGGGCCGAGGCGGGCGAGTTCGGCGTCGCCGCGGTGGACGCGGACGGTGCCGCCGAGCAGCAGGAACAGGTCGTCGCCGGGGCTTCCCTCCTGGAAGATCGTCTTGCCCTTGGGGAAGCGGACGGTCTCCATCTTGACGAACACCTTGAGCAGGTCCGAGTAGCCGAGGAACTTGAAGAACGGCATCTTGGAGAGGGCGTCCATGCGGAAGTTCAGTTCGCGGAAGCGCTCCTCGGCCACCCCCTGGACATCGACGATCCGGATCACGATCGAGGTGATGTTGTCCTTGCCGCCCCGTTCGTTGGCCACCTGGATCAGCTGGGGCGGGATGGCCTTCACGTCCTCCTGGTTCATGTACGCCGGGAGTTCCTGCGATTCCAGGTAGCCGGTCAGGCCGTCGGAGGCGAGGAGGAACTGGTCGCCGGGGAGCACGGGGAACACCAGGGTATCGACATCGACACCTTCGTAGACGCCCACCGCGCGCGTCACGGCGTTCTTGAACTCGACCTTCGGGGCGTCTTCGGGCTTGAGGCGTCCTTCCTTGATCAGGGCGTTGATCAGCGAGTGGTCTTCCGTGAGCTGTCGGACCTCACCCATGCGCAGCAGGTAGATGCGCGAGTCGCCGACGTGGGCGATGTAGCCGAAGTGCTCGCCGAGCAGCAGGGCGGAGAGGGTGGTGCCCATCCCGCGCTTGGACTCGTCGGCCTGGGCCGCGAGCCAGATCTCGCGGGAGGCGCGGTTCACGGCGTCCTCGAGCAGCGACAGGATGCGGCGCTGGGCTTCCTCGAGGCCGTCGCTTTCCGAGGTCAGGCCGCGGGCCAGCTCGATCACGTCGCGGTGCGCGCCGAGGTAGGAGCGGAGGGTCTGGACGGCGAGCGTCGAGGCGACCTCGCCGGCGGCGTGGCCGCCCATGCCGTCGGCGACGGCGAAGAGCCCGAGGCTCCGATCGACGAGGAAGTTGTCCTCGTTGTGGTCGCGGACGCGCCCCACATCGGTGGCCGCCCAGAACGCCACCTGCTCGTCGGGTAGCATGGTCGGGGTGCTCATGCGTCTCCTCCCGCGCTCCGCCGCGCACTCCGGGACGGAAGCCGCTCCCCCGTCCGTCTCCACCGCCGGCGCGGCGTCGCGGATACTAGAGCGGGCCGCTCCCGACGGCAAGGCCCGTCGGCCTTGTGCGGCGACCGGGCCGCGGGTAGACTCCCGTCCCGGCGCGGCGAGCCGCGCGGGACGGGGTGCGATCATGGCGAGCGACGCGGGCGAGATCACCGCCCTGTTGGGCCACGGCACGGACTTCACCGGCAAGCTGACCTTCGAGGGCACCGTCCGGATCGATGGACGGTTCCAGGGAGAGATCTTCACGGCCCACACGTTGATCATCGGCGAAGGGGCCGAGGTCCGGGCCGAGATCGAAGCGGGGACGCTGATCATCAAGGGCGGCACCGTAACGGGGAACGTTCGCGCACGGGAGCTCGTCGAGATCCACGCCCCCGGCCGCCTGTTCGGCGACATCGAGTCCCCCTCGCTGTTCATCGGCCGCGGCGTGCAGTTCGACGGACGATGCCAGATGCGGACCGCGGACGGCGCCGAGGACGGCGCCCTCCCCGGGTCCGCGGACGGGCCGCCGGCACCGCGGGTCGAGACCGAACCGGCGCCTCCGGGGAGCGTCCCGCCGGGGACGGCCCTGTCGCCGCCCCCTCGCCCGCCGGCCGCCGCCGACGCGACGTCGTCCCCGCCGCCGGCGCCGTTCCAGGCCTGGCCTCCGGTCCAGGTCGTCCCTTCGGTGCCCGCGCACAAGCGCCGCTGACCCCGCCCGGTCCCTCGACGCCACGACGCCGCAACTTCCCTTGACCTCCGCCATCCCCCTCTGGTAGTAGGTCGCGCCTGATGATGTCGTCCGCCGCCGTGGTCTGGGCATCTTCCCGGTCCATCGTCGACATCGATGCGACGGTGGTGGCGCAGGCCGTCCTGTTCCTGCTGTGCTTCCTGGTTCTTCGCGGTCTGGTGTTCAAGCCGCTGCTGCGGGTCATTGACGAACGGCGCCGGCAGACCCAGGGGCTGCGGGACGAGGCGAAGACGTTGGAGGCCGACGCCGAGGCGCGCCTCAAGACGCTCCAGCGCACCGTGGCGAACACGAAGGCCGAGACGGCGGCGGAGCGCGAGCGCCTGCGGCTCGACGCGAAGCGGGAGGAGCACGAGGTCCTGCAGCAGGCCAAGGACGAGGCGGCGGCCGCCGCCGAGGCGGCCCGCCGGCTGGTGGCGGCGAAGCGCGCGGAGGCGGAACGCGAGGCGGAGGCGGAGGCGCGCCGGTTGGCAGGGGCGATTGCCGCCCGGCTCGCCGGGCGTCCGTTGTAGCTCGCACAGCGTCGGCAGCCGAACCGGGGGGTCAGGGGTGCAGCGGTGCACAGCGACCATCGGTTCCTGGCCGTTCAGCGCGTGCCCGGGGCGTCCGGGAACGGGCGGCGCGTCGTCGGGGGCTTCCTCCGACGGGAAGTGCCGGAGGTCCGGAGGGAACGCGGCGGTCTCCCCGGCGGCGACGCGCGGGCGGCCTCCCCGCGTGAGCGCTTCCGCGGGTTCCTCCGTTTCCTGACGGCGTCGGGTCTCGCGGCGGCGCTGGCGGTCGCCGCTCCGGCCGCGGCCGCCGAGCCGGCCGCGGCGGCGGCCGGGGAGCACGGCGCGGAGCACCACGAGACCCTGTCCCTCAACTGGTTCGACTTCGCCGACCGGCACGCGGCGCCGGTGCTGGCGCTGGTCATCAACTTCGGGATTCTCGTCTGGTTGTTGGTCCACTTCGGCCGGCGGCCGCTGCACGCCTTCCTCCTGGAGCGGCAACGGAAGGTGCAGGAGGACGTCGATGCCGCCTGGGAGGAGAAGCTCCGCAGCGAGGGCAAACTGCGGGGACTGGAAGCCCGCGCCGCGCATCTCGACGAGGAACTCAAGACGTTGCGCGAGGACCTGCTGCGGATCGGTCACGACGAGCGGGACCGGCTGTTGGAGGACGCCCGGGCGCGGGCCGAGAAGATCCGGCGCGAGGCGGAGGTGGCGGCGCGGGAGGAGGAGCGGCGGGCCCTGGCCGAGCTCCGGCGCCGCATCGTCGAGCAGGCGTTGGAGGAGGCGCGGGCGGCGCTGCGGCAGCGCCTGACGGCCACGGACCAGTCGCGCCTGGCGGAGGAGTTCCTCCAGCGCCTGCCGGCGCAGGAGGCGCAGCCCCGATGACCACCGGATCGATCCCCGTGCGGTACGCTCGCGCCCTGCTGGCGCTGGCCGAGGAGAAGCAGAACCTGCCGGCGTTGCAGCGCGAGTGGAAGGATCTGGGCGAGACGCTGGCCGGCAACCGGGCGTTGGGACCGGCGCTCTCCAACCCGCGGGTGCCGCTGGCGCGCCGCGAGGCGCTGCTGGGCGATCTGCTCGACCGCCTGCCCGCCTCTCCCGTCACCCGCGCGGCGGCCCGCCTGCTGTTGCGCAAGGGCCGCGTGATGCTGCTGCCGGACGTGGCGCGGGCGTTCGAGCGGATGGTGGAGGAGCGGACGGGGCGGGCGAAGGCGGTCGTGACGACCGCGACGCCGATGAACGAGGACTTCCACCGGCGGCTGCAGGAGCGGCTGGAGCGGCTCTCCGGGCGGAAGCTGACGGTGGAGCGGAAGGTCGACCCCGAGATCCTGGGCGGCGTGGTCGCCCGGGTGGGGGACATGCTGTACGACGGGTCGCTGCGGGCGGCGCTGGCGCGGCTGCGCGAGCGGTTGACGGCGGGGTCCGAGGCGGCGCCGGGGCTGTGACGGGGTTGCGGAGGAAGCGATGCAGTTGAAGGCCGAGGAAGTCTCCCGGATCATCCAGAAGCAGATCGAGGAGTTCGACCGGAAGGTCGAGGTCGCCGAGACCGGCACGGTGCTGCAGGTCGGCGACGGCATCGCCCGCGTCTACGGCCTGGACAATGCGATGGCCGGCGAGCTGGTCGAGTTTCCGCACCACGTCACCGGCATGGTGCTCAACCTCGAGGAGGACAACGTCGGCGTCGTGCTCTTCGGCGAAGACCGGGAGATCAAGGAAGGCGACACGGTGCGCCGCACCGGCCGCATCGCCGACGTCCCGGTCGGGATGGCGGTCGTCGGCCGCGTGATCAACGCCCTCGGCGAGCCGATCGACGGCCAGGGGCCGATCGAGGCCAAGGAGCGCCGGCGCGTCGAGCTGAAGGCGCCCGGCATCGTGCTGCGCCAGCCCGTGAAGGAGCCGCTGCAGACCGGCCTCAAGGCGATCGATGCGTTGATCCCGATCGGGCGCGGCCAGCGCGAGCTGATCCTCGGCGACCGCCAGACCGGCAAGACCGCGATCGCGGTCGACACGATCATCCACCAGCGCGGCCAGGACGTCTATTGCATCTACGTCGCCATCGGCCAGAAGCAGTCCACCGTGGCCCAGGTGGTCGACAAGCTGAGGACCGCCGGGGCGATGGAGTACACGACGGTGGTCTGCGCCGGCGCCTCGGAGATGGCGCCGCTGCTGTTCCTGGCGCCCTACGCCGGCTGCACGATCGGGGAGTGGTTCCGCGACAGCGGCCGGCACGCGCTGGTGGTGTACGACGACCTGTCCAAGCACGCGGTGGCCTACCGGCAGCTCTCGCTGCTCTTGCGGCGTCCGCCGGGCCGCGAGGCGTACCCGGGCGACGTGTTCAACCTCCACAGCCGGTTGCTCGAGCGTGCGGCGAAGATGAGCGACGAGCGGGGCGGCGGTTCGCTGACCGCCCTGCCGATCATCGAGACCCAGGCGGGCGACGTCTCGGCCTACATCCCGACCAACGTGATCTCGATCACCGACGGCCAGATCTTCCTCGAGACCGACCTGTTCTTCGCCGGCGTCCGTCCCGCGGTCAACATCGGCATCTCGGTCTCGCGCGTCGGCGGCAACGCGCAGATCAAGGCGATGAAGCAGATCGCGGGCACGCTGCGCATCGAGCTGGCGCAGTACCGCGAGATGGCCGCCTTCGCCCAGTTCGCCAGCGACCTCGACGCCGCGACCCAGAAGCAGCTCGCCCGCGGCGAACGACTCGTCGAGCTGCTCAAGCAGGATCAGTACGTACCGATGCCGGTGGCCAAGCAGGTCCTCCTGATCTACGCCGGCACCCGCGGCTACCTCGACGCCTACCCCACCTCGGCCATCAAGCGCTACGAGAAGGACCTGCTGGCGTTCGTCGATGCGAAGTTCCCCGAGGTGCCGGCGTTGATCCAGGAGAAGCGGGCGCTGACCCCCGACGTGGAGGCCAAGATCCGCGAGGTGCTCGACGCCTTCCGGGAGAAGTTCTCCGCGGAGGGCGCGTAGGCGCGGACGGGAGGCAGGCGTGCCGAACCTCAAGGACATCCGCCGCCGCATCGCCTCGGTGCGTTCGACGCAGAAGATCACCCGCGCGATGAAGATGGTCGCCGGGGCCCGCCTGCGCCGCGCCCAGCAGAACATCGAGCAGCTCCGGCCGTACGCCCGGCGCACGATGGAGGTGCTGTCGGCGATCGCGGGTCGCACCGAGCAGGCGGACCATCCGTTGCTGGCGCGCCGCGAGCCGCCCGCCAAGGTCCTCCTCGTCGTGCTGACCTCGGACCGCGGCCTCTGCGGCGGCTTCAACTCGAACATCAACCGCACCGCCGAAAAGGAGGCCAAGGCCCGCGCGTCGGCGAACTGCGAGGTGGTCCTGGACGTGATCGGCCGCAAGGGCCGCGACTACCTGCGCCGCCGGCCGGTGCAGATCCGGCGCGTGCTGACCGGCGTCTTCGAGAAGCTCGACTATGCCAAGGCCGCCGAGATCGGCCGCAGCATCGTGCGCGAGTACACCGCCGGCGGGTTCGACGCGGTGTTCCTGATCTACAACGAGTTCAAGTCCGTGATGACCCAGCGCGTCGTCGTCGAGCAGCTGCTGCCGATCCGGCCCGAGGAGACGGCCGGCGACCGGCAGGCCGGCGAGTTCATCTTCGAACCGAACAAGCAGGCGCTGCTCGAGCGCCTGCCGCAGATGTACGTCGAGCTCGAGGTCTACCGGGCGCTGCTGGAAAGCGTCGCCAGCGAGTTCGGCGCGCGGATGACCGCGATGGACAACGCCACGCAGAACGCCGAGGACATGATCAGCACGCTGACCCTGCAGGCCAACCGCGCGCGCCAGGCCGGCATCACCAAGGAGCTGCTCGAGGTGATGGCGGGCGCCGCGGGGCTGATGAAGTAGCGACGGACGAGAGGTACGACGATGAGCACCCAGCAACCCCCGGTTCCGCCCCCCGTGGCCCCGCCTGCCGGCGCTTCGCGGCCTCCGCTCGCCCCCCCCGCGGCGCCGAAGCCGGCCGTTCCACCGCCCGCCGGCCCGAAGGTCGCCGGCGGCGAGCGCCCGCAGGGCAAGGTGGTGCAGGTGATCGGCCCGGCGGTCGATGTCTACTTCGAGAACGGCGACCTGCCGGAGATCTACACCGCGCTCAAGGTCAGCAACCCCGGCATCTCCGACAAGCCGTGGAACCTGGTGCTCGAGGTCGCCCAGCATCTGGGCGAGCGCACGGTGCGCACGATCGCGATGGATTCCTCCGACGGCCTGTCCCGCGGCCTGCCCGTGCTCAACACCGGCGCTCCGATCCAGATGCCCGTCGGCCCCGGCACCCTCGGCCGGATCCTCAACGTGATCGGCGAGCCGGTGGACGAGCGCGGCCCGGTGACCGCCGACAAGTACTACCCGATCCACCGCCCGCCGCCGCCGTTCGTCGACCAGGACGTCAAGGTCGAGATGTTCGAGACCGGGATCAAGGTCGTCGATCTCCTCGCCCCCTACCGTCGCGGCGGCAAGATCGGCCTGTTCGGCGGCGCCGGCGTCGGCAAGACGGTCCTGATCATGGAACTGATCAACAACGTCGCCAAGCAGCACGGCGGCGTGTCGGTGTTCGGCGGCGTCGGCGAGCGGACTCGCGAGGGGAACGACCTGTACCGCGAGATGCAGG
>JAAZOP010000521.1 GCA_012797735.1 Myxococcales bacterium | reverse complement strand
CGCCGTACCCCGCGCACGGGGCGTCCGCGCAGGCCGCCAGGGCCGCGGTCAGGGCCGTCTCCGGCTCCGCGACCAGCAGGCTGCAACCGTCGAGGAAGGCGCGGGTGGCGGCGCCGGTTTCCGCCTCGTCGAGCGTTCCGCCGGCGCGGTCGGCCGCGCAGGCCAGCAGTTTCTCGACGAAAGGCCCGCACAGGTCGTCGAACGACTTCGAGGTCGGGTTCCCTTCCGCGGCGCCCGCGGAGACCGCGCCGACCAGTGCGCCGAGGTCCGGAGGCCCGCCGGCGGTCGCGTGGTCCGGTTCCCGGGCCGCCAGCACGACCTCGGGCCCGGCCTCGCGGTTCACGCAGGCCGGGAAGGCGTCGCACGGCTCGCCGCCGCAGGTCGCCATCACCCGCGCCGGCAGGTCGGGGTCGCGACTGGCCGAGCGCATACGGCGGCAGTTGAGGCCGGCGGCTTCGCGCACCCCCGCGGCGACCGACTCCGGGAGCGCCTCCAGCCCCGCCGCCTCGCGGGCGCATTCCAGCATCTTCGCCTCGAGGTCCGCACAACGCGGCGGCGGCGCCTCCAGCGGCTCCTCCGCCGGCGGTCCGCCGTCGCCGCAACCGGCGGCCGCCGGGAGCGCCGCCGCGGCGACGAGCACGAACGCGCGGAACAGGCCCATCATCTCCTCCTCCTTCTCGAGGGCCAGCGTCCCCCGCGGGGGAGCGCAAGTCAAGCCGGCCGGGTGGAGCTTGTAGCGCGGAGGCAACGCGGAGCCTGTGGCGGGGAGGCAACGCGGGGAAGGGCGGACGACGGTCGCGCCCGACGCCCGGGCGTCCGGACGTGCGACAACAGACCGGAATCCGGAACGACCCAGCGTGGAACGGCGGACCGCGCGGCGCATCGCGGGCTGGCACGAGTCTCGTACGACCGGAGGCGCGGGACCGCCGGGAGGCCGTGCGGCGGTCGTGGAGGTCGGAAGGATGCGACAGCCGGGTGAGGGGCGGGGCAGGGCGGCCGCGTTGCTCGCGGCGTGCTTCTGGGCCGGCGCCTGCTGGCCCGAGGACGACCCCGTGGTGATCATCGAGTGGGTCGACGCGGAGCCGGCGACCGACGAGGGTGCGGAGCCGCCACCGCCGCCGCCGCCACCTCCTCCTCCCGCGGCGGACGCGGACGCCGGCGCCCCGTGGACCGGTCCGGAGGCGGCCGGCGGCGACGCCGGCGCCGATGGGGACTCGGGGTGGGCGCCCGAGGTCGTGCCGGGGGCCGACGCCGGCGCGGAGGCCGGGCCGGGCACGTGCGCCTGCGACGTCACGTCGAGTTGCGACTACGAGTGTTCCTGCGACCGCGACTGTCCCTGCTCCTGCGACACGACGTGGTGGTGCAGCGCGGGCTGCGGGTGCGATCCCGAGTGCGATCCGCACTGGGGTTCGTGCGAGCCGGACGGGATCTGCAACAGCTGGTGTCCCGCCGCCGCGGCGGATTCCGACTGCGGCGGGTCCGACCCTGGTCCGGCGCCCGGTCCGGCGCCCGACCCGGGTTCGTGCGGCGGGGCGGTTTCGTTCGTGACGTGGCCCGAACAGCACACCGAGTCGGGGACGGATTGGGGCGCCGCGTTGACGGACGTGCTGCGGCACCTCCCGGCGTCGTACGGCACCTACTACCGCGACAGCGACCTGATCACCTCGGCGCACGAGACGACGCACGGGATCCACTCGCACCTGCGCGGCGCGCTCGCCGGCTGGAGCGGCAACGCGTTCTACGTCATGGAAAACCGGGCGTTGACGATGCCCGAGCCGGGGTGTCGCAAGTCGGACGTGGCGGCGTACGTGCCGGCGAGCCTCCGCGGCTCGCGGTACTCCCTGTACATCCTCGGGATGACCGACTGGGACGACACGCCGACGTACGTGTTCGACGAGTGGGTTGCGTACACCAACGGCGGGGCGGTCGGGGTCGACCTGGTGCGTAGCGGCCTGTGGCGCTACGGTTGGCGGGACGGCGTGATGGGCCAGCTCGAGTTCACCGTCTACGCCCTCGCGCTGGGCATGGCGGTCGAGGCGCGCGATCCGGCCTACTGGGCGCGCGAGACGCAGTTCCGCGAGTTCATCCGGTGGCACGCCTGCCGGGCGATGGCGATCTTCCGTGAAGGCGCGGCGATGTCGGCGTTCGCCTGGGACGCGCAGGACGCGTACGAACGGAACCTGCGCGAGGCGGCCGACGCGGAGCCGCTGCGGGCCTGGGTGCGGCGGGTCTACGGGGCGGACTGGGCGCGCGAGGTGTTCGGCTTCTGAGCCGCAACGGCCGTCACGCTTCGCGCCGCCGGCCGACGACGCTGCCGGTCCGGGACGGGAACGGCCGACCGCCGCGAACGAGGCTCAGTCGAAGGCGACCGGTCCCGTGGAGGGGAAGACGAGTTGGAGGCCGGCGGCGGGGACGGGGAATCCGGAACGGATCGCCGTCGTGCCCAGCAGATTCCCGGGCGGCGTGATCGGCGTGTCGCCCCAGCAGGACACGTTTCCGTCGGCATGCAGGGCGCATCCGAAACGCAGGCCGGTTGCCAGAGCGATGAACGGACGCCATCCGCCCACGTTGGGGTCCTTCGTCCGCAGCACCTGCCGCGCCGTCGTGATGTTCCTCGACTCGCGGTCGTCGACGCCGCACTGGTTCCACGGATTGCTGCCCCAGCACATGGCCTCGCCGTTCTCGAGCAGCGCGCAGGTGGCGCTGACCCCGACGAACGAGGCGACGGCCTTGCGCACGCCCTGCACCTCCGTTGGAGAGGTGGCCGGCTTGTCCCTGCCCATTTCCCCGTTGCCGATCTGGCCGTTCTCGTTGTCGCCCCAGCAGGAGAGCTTCCCGCCGGAATGCACCGCGCAGAACGTGCGGCCGAAACCCGCCAGGTGGGTCGCCCCGCTCAGTCGTGGCACCTCCATCGGGGTCTCGGGCCTCTGGTCCAGGGGCTGCCCGAGCGCGCCGTCGCGGTTGTCGCCCCAGCACAGCACCTTGCCGTCCGCGCGGCGGGCGCAAGCCGTGTTGTGACCGACGGCGACCTGGACGACATCGGCCAGGTCGGGGATCGCCACGGCCGTCAACCATTCCGACTCGGACCCGCGGGGCAGGAGGCCGGATTGGCCCCAGGCCGTCCAGCAGGCGACAGTCTTGTCCGCGCGGACGGCGCACGCGTTGATGGCACCGGCGGTGCCGCCGACGGCGATCTGGGTGGCGTCGGTCAGTCCGGAAACCGGCAGCGGCAGGCTCGTCCGGGTCCGGCTCAGGTCGCCCCAGCATGCGACCTGACCGTTGGCGCGCAGGGCGCACACCTGGTGCAGTGCCGCCGAGACCTGCACGGCGTCGGAGATGCCGGAGACGATGCAAGGGTTCCCCGCGCCCCGGGATTCCGTCGTTCCGCACCCAAGTTCCCCGTTGCCCGACCCGCCGAAGCATGCGATCCGGCCGTCGGGACGGAGGGCGCAGACGAACTCGTTGCCGGCTGCCAGGCTCGGCGCCGGCGTCAGCGTCGCCTGGGCCGACGGCTCGAAGGTGTACCGTTCGCGCGCTTCCCCCGCCAGTCCGGAAACATCCTCGCTCATCACCTGCAGGGTCTGCTCCCGGTTCCACTCCTGGACGCCCATCGCCGACTTGCCCGTCCCCCAGCAGACGATCTGCCCGGACTTGCGGACGGCGCAGTTGTGGTTCATGCCCAGCGTCAACGACGCAATGTCGCTCAGGTCCTTCACCGCGGTCGCCTTCGCCGCTTCGCGCTCGCCCTCCGGCAAGTCCACCAGTTTCGCGAACTGCTCGAGGTTCCCCCAGCACTGGACCGCACCCGACTCGAGCACCGCGCAGCTCTTGTCGCCCCGCAGGACGAGCTCGCGGACGCCGGTCAGGTCGGCCACCTGGACGGGGACCTTCGAGTCCTTGCCGCTCCCCTTCTCGTTGTTGCCGAGCTGGCCGTACCGGTTGCCGCCCCAGCAGAAGACTCCCGTGTCGGTGGCGGCACAGGCGTGGTCGGTCCCGACGGCGAGGTGCTTGGCTCCTGTCAGGTTGACCACCGGGGCCGGCGTCCGGCTCACCCCGGCCTGATCGCCTCGGCCGAGTTGCGCCCCCGCCTCGCCCCAGCACAGGACCTCACCCGATTCCTTCCGTGCGCACGCCATGTCGGGTCCCACCGAAACCTCGGCGATTCCCTCGAGTCCCGGGATCTCGACCGGCGAGGCGCTCGGCGTCTCCTCGGCCTGGGCGAGCAGGCCGGAACGTCCGTCGCCCCAGCACCGGACCTTGCCCGAGTCGAGCACGGCGCAGGTCGTCCGGTAGCCTGCCGCGATCTGCCGGCCCCCGGAGAGACCCTCGACCGGCACCGGGACCTGAACCGGTTCCATCGACCCGTTCCCGAGCTGTCCGTAGTAGCTCTGGCCCCAGCACACCACCGTGCCGTCCGCCCGCCGCGCGCACGTGTGGCTCGGTCCGCACGCGATCTCGACGGCGTCGGTGAGGCCCTTCACCGGAACCGGCAGGTCGCTGGAACGAGCGGTATCGTCGCCGAGCTGACCGTCGAGGTTCTCTCCCGTGCAGAGCACTTCCCCCGACGCCTTCATCACGCAGGTGTGACCGCCCCCGGCGCAGATGCCGGCGGAACGTTCGACGGCCGCGGGCGCGGGCGACGAGGGACCCGTCGGTTCGGCTGCGGTCGGCTCGACCTGGGTCGGCTGCGGGCCGGTTCCCGGTCCCTGTTCGGCGCTCGCCTCCTGCTCCTTCTTCTTGCAACCCATGAGGGTGAGTCCTGCTGCCAGCAGGAGCATGCCCCACGTCTTCCCTCCGGCCATCGAATTCCTCCTTTCTCAGGTCATGGCCCGGTCACCCGCTGGTGACCGCGGAACACCGATCCGCACAGAAGACCACTCCGGGGTGGCGAAGAACGTAACCTGCCGAGTTATGACGCCGCGCCGGTGTCACTTGCGGTCGAGCAAGCGGGCGACGATCGTGAGGCCGAGCAGCACGAGGCCCGCCTGGCCGAAGTAGCCGGCGAACTGGTAGAAGTTGCCGCCGTGGACCGTCTTGGCGAGGGTCAGGATCCAACCCAGGAGCGCCAGGGCGATGCAGGCCGCGACGGCGACGAACGTCAGCAGCCCGAAGAACCCCAGCTTCGAGATTTCGGACCCCTGGCCTCCGACCGGGGCGCCGAACGACATGGCGGGTTGGGGCGGGGGCGCCGCCGGGGGAGCGGCCTGCGGTTGCTGCGGGTAGCCCGGCTGCTGCGGATACTGGCCCTGCTGCGGGGGGTACTGCGGAGGATATCCTGCCATCTGTTCCGTGCTCCTTCATTCGGAACGGCGCCGGTCGGTCTTCCCTCGATCTGGCCGCGCTCGGCCGTCCCGCAGCGAGAGTGGCTACCACAAGGAAGCCGACCGTGTCAACGCGCCGACTCCCTCCGCCGAGTCCCTCCGCCAGGGCCTCGTCAAGGTCGCCGCCGCCAATGCCTGACGGGCTCCAGGCTCCAGGCTCCGGGCTCGAGGCTGCAGGCCGGCGGAATCACGATCGCCATGTCGTTCCTGGAGCCTGCCCCGAAAATCGCCCGTCTCCTGCACATTCGCCCAGCGTTTTCGTGATTCGTGGGTCGCCCGTCAGGGCGGTGGGCAACGGAAGCCTCGCGCCGGCCGGCGATGCGGACCTCGGCGACACCCTGCTCCCTTCGCAATCCTCGCTTGCCGCTCGATCGCCCGCGGGCTATGCTGTTCGGCGGCCGGGCGGAGCGCCGCGCGGGTTTTCCCGGCGCGTTTTCCTGGGTTGCGGGCCCGGCCGGGAGGAGAGGACCATGCGGGGACGATTCGGTGGGTGGGTGATCGGTGTTCTCGGACTCCTCGCGGGATGCAACGAACCGACCTCCCAGCCGGACGATGGGGGTACGGGGGACCCCGGGGACGTGCCCATCCTCGACGTCGAAGACGTCCTCGACGGGGCCGAAGCCGACGTCGATGCGGCCGACACCGCCTACGCGCGGTTCGCCGTCACGGCGGTGCGCCCCGACCACGGGACGTTCCAGGGCGGCTCGACCGTCATCGTGCGGGGGCGCGGCTTCGAGGAGGGGGCGGTCGTCTTCTTCGACGACCGGATGGTGCAGATCCCCGACACCCGCGTGCTGAACGACAACGAGATTGCCGTGGTCACGCCGGCCGGCCCGGTGGGGCCGGTGGAGGTGCGGGTCGAGCAGGGGGACGAGGTTGCGAGGCTGGCCGACGGGTTCACCTACGACGCCATCGGCATCGCGCCGGCGTCCGGCTCGGTGGCTGGCGGGACGTTCGTGACGATCACCGGCAACGGAACGGAGTTCGCCGACGGCGACGCCGTGCTGTTCGACGGCCGGCCGGCCACGGACGTGGTGGTGGTCGCCGCGGAGACGATCACGTGCCGCACGCCGCCCGGCGCGATCGGTCCGGCGGACGTCACGATCCGTGGTGCGGAGACGGAACTGACGGTCCGCGGGATCTTCGCCTACTTCCTGGCGACCGACCCGAGCAACGGGGGTCTGGGCGGCGATCCGATCGGCGGACCCGGCACGCGCACGGACGTCTGTCCGCCGGCCGGCGGGGAAGGCGCCAAGGGGGGGTCCGCCAAGTCGGTCGGCACCGTCAACGTCACCGTCCTCGACGGCGCGACGCTCGCGCCCGTCCCCGAGGCCTACGTGATGCTGGGGCTCGAGGACAACACGACCTACCAGGGACTGACCGACGCGCGCGGCATGATCGTGTTCTCCGGCCCGGACCTTTCGGGACGCCAGATCCTGAGCGCCGCCAAGGAGAAGTACGAGACGACCTCGATCCAGTTTTTCGACGCCACCGACGTGACGATCTTCCTCATCCCGATCCCGGACCCGGAGCCGGGCCCGATGCCGCCCGGCCGTCTCGGGGCGGAGATCCGCGGCGAGCTGATCTTCGAGTCGGCCGGCGAGTTCGCGCGCGGGCCGTGGGACATCGTCCCGAACCCCGGGCCGGGCGAGCAGAAGGTCGCCTACGTCTACGTGACATCCTGGGACGTCTGGAACGAACCGCCGCCGCCCTACTACGGCGCCGCGGACTACCGCGTGACGGAGGAGGACCCCGGAATCTACGGCTACTCGTACGAGGTGTTCGCGCGCCCGGGCACCGTGGCGGTGGTCGCGCTCGCCGGTCTCGAGCGGCTGAGCGACTCGGCGTTCACGCCGTACGCCATGGGCGTCGCGCGGCACGTGATCACCGGCCCGGGGGAGACCGTCGAGCGGGTCAACGTCTACATGGTGCATCCGATGGACGTCCCGCTGCAGGTCGAGCTGGACGGGGCGCCGGAGGTGAATCCGTCGGGTGCGCCCAACACGTACCGCATCGATGTGTTCCTCGACCTCGGCGGGGACGGCGTGTTCTGGAGTCCGCTGCGGAGCCGCTACGTCACCGACGTCTCGCGGCCGGTCATCTTCCCCGGATGGGTCACGCCGAACGGCGAGCTGTCCGACGCCACGTACACGATCGTCGCCGGGGCCTACAACCGGACGACCGACGCCCTGGGCCAGATGATCGATGCCAATCCGTTCTCCGTCGTGATCTCGCCCGGACACCGCAACGTCTGGGAGCCCCTGGTGATCGATCGGTTCATCGGGATTCCGTACGCGATCAGCCCGACCTACGGCGGAGTCGTCGAGGACGATCACATGGCGTTCGGCTCCGACCCGGTCGATCCCGACTTCTGGCTGGTCCTGCTCCAGACGCTCGACCAGTCGCCGCTGTGGCGCATTATTCTCCCGGGTTGCGTCAAGGAGTTCGACCTGCCGCCGGTCGAGATCCTGGCGGGACTGGAGGGCCCGCCGGCGGGCTACCTGATCTGGGTCGCCTACGGCATCCGGTCGCCGGGGTTCGTCTACGACGAATGGAGCTACCGGTATCTGTCGTCGCAGTACTGGAGCGCGTACACGGCGGACGTGTTCCTCTTCCAGTTCGTGG
>JAAZOP010000520.1 GCA_012797735.1 Myxococcales bacterium | reverse complement strand
TGGCCGGGTGCCGCTTGCCGTCCTCGGTCGCGTTGTAGGGTGTCCAGAAGGCGTCGCCGCACTCCTCGATCTTGGACAGCAGCTTCGCGCAGTCGACGGCGGGCTGGGCCGGGGCCGGCGGATTGGCGGCCGCGCCGCCGCTCTCGTTGCTCTCGCCCTTCTTGCAGCCTCCGCAGGCCAGCGCAAACGCCAGCAGCAAGATGGATACTCCGCTACGCATTGTTTTCTCTTCCTCCTTCCACCGGGGCGCCGTGGCAGCCCGGGACGGCGGTGGGCGCCCCCTCCCTCTCGCACCGCGGTCCCTCGAAGCAGGCGCCCCTACATCGACCGGGCCGACCGCGTCAAGCCGCAGCAAGGGGGCAGCGCACCGGCTGCATCGGCCGTATTGGCTCTTGACCGCATCGGCCGCCGGCCGCATCGGCTTTCGGCTTGACTTCGCGGCCCGTTGCCGGTAGGTACGCCCCTCGGCCGTGGGCCGAGGAGGAGTGGCCGAGCGGTCGAAGGCGGCGGTCTTGAAAACCGTTGTGCGAAAGCACCGGGGGTTCGAATCCCTCCTCCTCCGCCGGGTGGAGTTCCGGGAGCGGCGGGGCGCCCCCAGGGGTGAGGGAGAGATGGCCGAGTGGTCGAAGGCGCCCGCTTGCTAAGCGGGTGTACGCCCAAAAGGTGTACCGTGGGTTCAAATCCCACTCTCTCCGCCGAGCGAAGACGGAGGCGAACGAGGCGAACGACGAACGGACGAACGGAACGCACGGGGCCATAGCTCAATTGGATAGAGCATCGGTCTACGGAACCGCAGGTTGGGGGTTCAAGTCCCTCTGGCCCCGCTCAGGACGACAGGAACACACCGACCGGAGCGCCGGCGCGCGCGGCACGACCCGCTCTGCGGAACGGGCGCGGCACGGGGGTGGCGTCGGCCGCGCGAGGAGCGGACGATGACGTCGAGGGAGTTCCCCGTGGTGCCGCCGCCGGCGTTCGACCCGGCGACGGCCGAAGGTTGGATGCGCCGCGCGTTGGAGTTGGCGCGGGCGGCCGAGGCCGCAGGAGACGTTCCGGTGGGGGCGGTGGTCGTCGGCCTGGACGGCACCGCGCTCGGAGAGGGGTTCAACGAGCGGGAGGCGACGGGCGACCCGACGGCGCACGCGGAGTTGCTGGCGATCCGCCGGGCCGCGGCGCGCGTCGGCCGCTGGCGTCTCGACGGCGCGACCCTGTACGTGACGCTCGAACCGTGCCCGATGTGCGCCGGGGCGATCGCCTGCGCTCGGCTGCCGCTGGTGGTCTACGGCGCCGACGACCCGAAGGCCGGGGCGCTCGGATCGCGCTACGCGGTCGGCGTCGACGGCCGGTGGAACCACGTCGCGCGGGTCGAACGCGGCGTGCTGGCGGCGGAATGCGCCGCGTTGCTCACCGGCTTCTTCGCCCGGCGGCGGTGAGCGGGCGGGGGCGGCTCCCGGCGTCTCAGGTCACGAACAGGTTCTTCGAAGAGAAGTCGGGGTCGCGGGTCCGGTCGGCCGGCGGGTCCATCCCGCCCCTTCGCAGGGCCCGGCTCACCGGTGGCGACGATGGTGCGATCGGGCGGCTCCGACCCGTCCGGGAGTCCACCACGGCGAAGCGGTTCGCGCAAGCGGGTCGCCGCCCGGCAGCCCGCGGGTCCGGGATGACGACCCGCCGGGAGA
>JAAZOP010000519.1 GCA_012797735.1 Myxococcales bacterium | reverse complement strand
GCGGCGCGTCTTCCTCCACCTCGATCTTCGCGGCCGTGGGGGCGGCGGCGGGGGAGGGGACGGCGGGCGGCACCGGCGGCTCCGGGCGCCCGAGCCGTTCGTGGAAAGTCAGTTCGAGCGGCGGGAGCGCTTCGGGGTCGGGCACGGCCGACAGCGCGGGGGGGTTGGGGTTGCGGGGGGGTGCCGTCGGCGGCCCGGGGGCGGCCGGCGCAGCGGGCTGTTCGAGTGCCGCGAGCGGGTCGCGGGCGGCGGCGGCGGGTCGCGCCTCGTCGCCGGTGCCGGCCATCGCGTTGCCGACGACGAACAGCAGCCCCACCGCCACGGCGGTCGCGAGCACGATCAGCGCCAGATGTCCCGAGCGGAGCCGGAACTCCGACCTGGTGCGCAGCCTGTCGAGATCCCTCACCATGACTCCACCTCCTCGAGGCCGGGGGGCTCTACCCCTCTTCCTCCCGGTCTCCGTCCTCCGACCACTCCATCCGGTCGGGTGCCTCCACGCCGGCGATGCCGAGCGCCGCACGGACGGCGGCGCGGATCGCGCGGATCCAGCGCAGTCGGGCCGCGGTGCGCTCCCAGTCCCACGCCGCCAGTTCCTCCGGCGACAGGCGCGCTGGCGGCAGGATCGGGTCGTCATGCCGCTTCCAGCGCGCGGTGTAGTAGCTCTGGAACGCCTGCGAAACCTCCTGCACGAAGTAGACGATCCGGTGCGGCTCGCGCGCCTCCGCCGCCTCGAGCACCGCGTCGGGCAGGGCGAGGATGCGGCGGGCGAGCCGGTGTTCCTCGGGCAGTGACAGGGCCGTCTCCGGGATGGGCGGCGCACCCGGGCGGCCGAGACCGGCGGCGAGCCGCTCGCGGGCTCCTTCGGGAACCTGCCCGGCCGCCAACTCCTCGGCGCGGCGCAGGATCGCCGACAGCCGGGCGTGGCCGTACTGGGCGTAGAACACCGGGTTGTCCAGCGTCTTGCGCTTCGCCAACGCGATGTCGAAGTCGAGCTGGCTGTCGTGGCGGCGGGTGAGGAAGATGTACCGCGTTGCGTCCACCCCGACCTCGTCGATCAGCTCGTCGAGCGTGACGAAGTCGCCCGAGCGTTTCGACATGCGGACGGGCTGGCCGTCCGAGAGCAGGTTGACCATCTGGACGAGCAGTACCTCGAGCGCCTGGGGGGGGTGGCCGAGAACGGCGAGGCCGGCGCGCATGCGCGGGATGTAGCCGTGGTGGTCGGCGCCCCAGATGTTGATCATCCGGCCGAAGCCGCGCCGCAGCTTGTCCGCGTGATACAGAAGATCGGTGGCGAAGTAGGTCCACTCGCCGTCCGACTTCCGCACGACCCGGTCCTTGTCCTCTCCCTCCTTGCCCTCGGTCGCCAGGAAAAGCGCCCCGTCGCGTTCCAGGGCCAATCCGCGGCGCTGCAACTCCGCGTAGAACTCCGCGATCGATGCCGCAATCCGCCGCTCGGACTCCTGATAGTCGAAGCCGACGCGCAGCTTCGCCAGCGTCGCCAGGATCGCCAACTGCATCCGGTCGCGCCCGTACGCCACGAACCGCTCGTCGTCCTCCGGCAGGGCGGCCAGCGCCCGCAGTCGTGCCTCCGTGCTCTCGCCGGAGGCCACCCCGGCGAAGGCGGGACCGGCCGGCGCCTCGCGCGCCAATTCGCGCACGTACTCGCCGCGGTACCAGTTCTCGTCCGCCGGCGGCGGGAGCGAAGGGTCGAGGATCTGGCGCAGGCGGATCGCCACGGAACGCCCGAGCTCCCGGACCTGACGGCCGCGGTCGTTCCAGTAGTACTCCGCTGTCACCCGATGCCCAGCCGCTCGCAGCAATCGCACCAGCGCGTCGCCCACCACGGCCCCCCGACCGTGTCCCACGTGCAGCGGACCGGTCGGATTCGCACTCACGAACTCCACGTTGATCGGCGCTTCGTCCCGCGGAGCGTGCGACCCGAAACGCTCGCCCTGGGCGATCGGAGCCTCCAGGGCCCGGACCCACGTCTCGGGGCGGAGACGCAGGTTCACGAAGCCGGGGCCGGCGACCTGCACGTCTGCAACGTCCGGATGGCGTTGCAACTCGCGAGCGAGGATCTCGGCCAGTTCTCGTGGCCTTCGACCCTCGGCCTTCGCCGCCACCATCGCGTAGTTCGTCGTGAAATCGCCGTGTTCTTCGGATTTTGTGCGGGTGACATGGGGGGCCGTCGAGCCCTTGACGGCACCCTGCCGGCGGAGTTCTTCCACCGCCTGTTCGACCAGTTTCTGGAGATCTTTCGAGGCAACGAGCACCACAGCCACCTACCTGTAGGTATAAGTATACCAAGGTGGACAAGCGGTCAAGTTTCTGTAGTCCTGTCGGGGTGGCCTGGTGGGGTTGGGTTTGGGTGGGCTCTCGGGTCGGCTAGGGTGGCTACCAAGTTCCTTGGGCCAGGCCGAGCCACAGTCCGAGGTGGCCGGTGGGGGAGGACCGGGTGGGGCGTGGGTCGAACCATGGTCTTGGAACGGGGATGTGGAGGGAGACGTCCCCGGAGGGTTCGACTTCGACCATGGCGGCGGCGGCCATGGCGGCGGCGTTGTCGTCCTCGTCCATTCCGGCGGTGAGGAGGGCGCCGAGGGTGAGGCCTGTGCCGGCGGAGACGAGCATGATGGCGCTGTACCAGCGTTTGTCGTTCTCGTCGGGGGACTCGAAGATGAGGGGGGTGCCGAGGGACGCGCCGAGGAGGACGCCGAGGACGCCGGAGAGATCGATGAGGGCCATGCGACCGCGGGAGACGTCGACGAAGAGGGAGGCGACGATGCCGGAGACGAGGCCGGCGTTGAGGCCGGCGAAGGGAATGGCGTAGTCGTAGTCGGTGTCGGTGGTGAAGATATCGCTTCCGAGGATGGTGCCGGCGATGACGGCGCCGGCGAAGGTGCCCCAGGCGGTGGCGGAGTTGGTGAGGGCGACGTCGCCGGTGGTGAGGTCGAGGGTGGCGGCGAGGGTGATGCCGGTGCCGAGGCCGAGGCTCCAGCCGAGGAGGCTCCAGGGGGCGAGGCCGGTCATGTCGCCGGCCCCGAGGGTCTTGGCGAGGAGGACGCCTTCGAGGATGCCCCACCAGCCGCCGCCGGCGACGAGTTCGGCGTCGGCCATGCCGATCGGGAGGTAGTAGTCGGCGAGCAGGGCGGCGGCGAGGCCGGTGCCGCCCCCCATCAGGAGGGTCGGGCCGATGATGCGCCAGTCCTGGATGTCGAAGGACATGCAGGCCAGGTAGGCGACGGCGATCCCCTGGAGGGTCTCGCTGATCGTGAGATCGATCACGCCGTCGTCGGCGGGCGGGGCGACGGGACCGAAGCCCCCATCGCCGGGCCCGGGGGCGGGTGCGCTCGAACCGAAGCCGTGGGCGGCGGCGTCCCGCAGCATCTCCTCGGCGGTGTCGGCGGCGGTGTCGGCGATCTCTCCGGCGTCGTCGGTGGCGCCCCGGTAGATGCCGGTGGCGCGCCCACGGACCTGGAGGAAGACGTCGGCATCGATCTGGCCTTCTGCGGCGCCCGGGTACAGGACGACGGCGACGGCGTAGGGGATCTCGAGCCGTTCGGCGACGCGCGCGAGGGCGTCGGGGCCGGCACGGCCGGCATCGCCGAGCGCCGCCTCGACGTCGTCCGGGGAGGCGCATGCGAAGCCGCTCGCCGGCAGCGCCGAGCACAGTTCCGCGCGGATCGCCTCGCGCAGCGACGGCTCGACGCCGGGGTCGGAGGTGACGACGACCGCCACGCCGAGCGTGGTGTCCTCGTCCTCCGCCGGACCGTCCGGCTCGCCCGGGGGGCTCGTCCGGCCTCGGACGGGGGTGGCGAGGGCGAGCGTCGTCGCGGCGGCCAGCAGCAATTCCGCGCGCATCGTGCTCCGGTGTAGCACGTCGTCCGACGTGTCGTCCAGCGGGCCTTTCGCGCGATTGACACCCGGCGAGACGGGCTGATAATCTCCCCAACGCCGGAGACCTCGGGCGACTCCAATCCGGTTGGAGGAACGCCGGGGAGGGCCCCGGGCGTTGCCGCATCGGTTGGGCTGCAAGGCGTTCTTCAGCAGGGGACGGACGAGAGGGACGAGAGGAAATGCCGCAGGACAAGGACGACAACGTCAAGTCAGCGCTGGACGACATCCTCAACATCGAGGCGGACCGCGTCAGGGCCGAGCAGGAGGCGCGGCGCAAGCGGGAGGAGGAGGAGCGCCGGGCGAAGGAGGAAGCCGAGCGTCGGGCGCGGGAGGAGGAAGAGCGGCGCATCGCCGAGGAGAAGCGCCGGATCGAGGAGGAGGAGCGCCGGCGTCGCGAGGAGGAGTCGCGCAAGCTCCACATGCGGCAGCTCGAGGAGCTCCGGGTGAAGCAGGAGACCGAGCACAAGGCCCGGCTCGTCGAAGAGGAGATGCGCCTTCGCCACGAGAAGGAGCTGGCGGTTCTCGACGCCCAGAAGAAGAAGATCCCGCTGTGGGTCTGGGTGGCCATCGGCGTGATCATCGTCGGCGGCGGCGTGACCGGTACGATCCTGTACATGAATTACCAGGAGGCCGAGCAGGAGAAGGCGGCGGCGGCGGCGAAGGCCGAGCGCGAGCGCCAGGAACGCGAGAAGCAGCTGGCGGCCGAACGGGAGAAGCTCCGCCGGCTCGAGCAGGAGCTCGAGGCCAACCGTCGCGCCCAGGCCGAGGCGGACCAGAAGATCACCGCCTTGATGGAGCAGATCACGCAGGCCCAGGGCAACGCCGAGCAGCTGGCGGCGTTGCAGGCGCAGCTCTCCAAGGCCCAGGAGGAGAAGCAGGCGCTGATCGATGCCGGGGCGCAGATCCGCAAGGGCGGCCGTCCAAACCGTCCTGGCGGCACCACACCCGGTGCCACCGTGACCAAGACCCGCAAGTGCATCAACCAGGGTACGCCGCTCGAGGAATGCTTCATGTGTCCGGGGGACCCGCGCTGCTGACCACCCTCCGTCCGTTCCTGCTCTTCGCTCCCGCCGCCGTCCTGTTCGCGTGCCGCAGCGCCGTCGCGCCTCCGAGCCCGCTGCCCGACGAGGCGGTCGCCTTTCCGAGCGGCATGGTCGAGACGACGCCGGGGGCGCTGCTCAAGTCCGATCGCCCCCGCCGCGAGTGCCCGCTGCCGGCCAACCTGATCGCCGGCCTCGAGGAGAAGATGCTCGAGCGGTTGGGGAAGGAGCGCACGGAGTTCCTCGACGGCTTCGCCGCGCTCGAGGCGCAGCGGAGCGCCTTCGTCGCCGAGCTCCGCGCCGTCGTCGCGCGCCGCACCGCCGCCCCGCCGGCCGTCGAGGAGCGGGAGTTCGCGGTCGAGGCGGCCGCCGCCCGCGACTCCGTCGCCGCGCCGATCGATGCCGTCCTCGGCGAGACCCTGGCCTGGCTCGAGCCCGATGTCCTGTTTCCGTCCGTGCCAGCCTCCGAAGAGCCGTCGAAGCCGGCGCCCGCCAAGCCGCACGGCGACGGCAGGCCCGCCCCGGCCGGCTCCGTCGCCCTCGCCCAGGAAACCGCACCGTACGAGGGACAGTGGATCCTGCCCCTGGTGCGGATGATGGCCAGGCTCCGCGGGCGGTTCGCCGGGGTTTCCGCCGCACAGGGCTCGGCCGAAGCCCTTTTCCGCGCCCTGCGTGCCGCCGAACGCCGGTTGCAGCGGGCGCTCGACGTTCTTCCTCCGGCCGTCCCCGTGCCGGCCGGCCCGACGGACGACGGCTCCGCGACCGGCCGGCGCGCGGCGCAGCACGCGGCCGACGAGGAGGACCGGCGTCGTGCGGTGGCGGTCGCATCGGCCCGCAACGCCGCGCGGGACGAGGCCGAGGCCGACCTGCGCCGCCTGCTCGCGACGCTCGAACGCGCTCGACCCGAGACCTGCCGGCCGGATGCCGGCAGTGTCGTCTGCCGGCCCGCGCCGGTCGATGTCTGGACCGGCTCCCAGTTCACCTTGCTCCAGCCCGGCGACCCCGCGCTCCAGACGGCACCGCTCCTCGATCTTCTGGACAGGTTCTTCTCCAACACCCCTTGACCCCGCGTTCACTCGACCGCCCGTCCCGCGCGGGAACAGGTCCTGGCGACAGCCCGGGAATCCTCCAGCCGTGGCGCACGCTGTGCCACCGAATGTCGAGCCGGGACCGGCACGACGGGTTTGGTCCGCCGGGGAATGCCGACCACCGCGTGGTCTCGACGCTGTGAAAGTCCGTGATGACGTGTGGTTGTGGCCCGGTCGGCGGACGAATCACGTTGCACCGGGCTTCGGCACGGGGCTTGCCTTGGACGGGGCGTCCGGACGTGTGTCGTGCGTCCGGCGGGGAGGTTGCGATGCGCGGAGGAAGGGACCGGGCCTGGTGGTGGTTGCTGGCGGTGCTGTCGCCTGTCGCGTTCGGAAGCGGATGCCTCGGCGAGGGGGCGCCGTTCACGGTGGGCGAGCCGGACCGGACGTCGTCGGCCCTGTCGGTGGACGAGGGTGCGATTGCGGCGACGGTGACGGGAGCGGCGGTCGAGGTGAGTCTGCCGGTGTCGCGTTCGAGCGGTCTGGGGTCGTTGGGCGGGATGGTGGAGGCTCGCGTGACGACGCTGGACGGCGAGGAGGTCGGGAGCCAGTCGCGTTCCTTCGCGATGGCGGAGGGGGAGTTGTCCGCGGTGGTGGTGTTGCGGGTGCCCGACTTCCCCGAGGGGGTGGCGGCGGGCGATCTGGCCCGCTACGTCCTGCGCTATCGCGTGTCGACGGAGGACGCGGTCGTCTCGGGGTCGCGGTCGTTGTACCGGGTGGCGCGTCGCATCGCGAGCGGGGTGCTGGGTCCGGACCGGCTGTTCGCCGGCGACACGGCGCACTTCCGTCTCGCGGCGCTCGACACCGCCGGCGGCCGGCCGCTGGAGGGCGCCCTGGGCGAGGTGTACCTGGAGACGACGGATGCGGAGGGGGAGGTCCAGCGGACGCAGGTCTGGGCGGGGGCGACGGATGCGTACGGGCTGGCGGACGTCGCGTTCGCGACGCCGTCGGTGGCGGGCAGCGCGACCCTGCTGTTCCGGCTGCAGCACGCCTCCGGTTCGACCGAGAGCCGGCATTCGGTGACGATCCAGCGCGCGCACCGCATCCTGTTGACGACGGACAAGCCGTTGTACC
Organism: Myxococcales bacterium; assembly: GCA_012797735.1. Taxonomy (GTDB): domain Bacteria; phylum Myxococcota_A; class Polyangia; order DRWM01; family JAAZOP01; genus JAAZOP01. Next base: position 1,901 of record JAAZOP010000519.1, on the reverse strand, counting down.
AGCCGGGGCAGACGATGCACCTGCGGGTGCTGGCGACCCGGCTGCCGCACGGCCTGCCGAGCGGCGGGGAGGACGTGACGCTGGAGGTGCAGGACGGCAAGGGGAACAAGGTCTTCCGCGAGGAGACGCGCACGAACGAATTCGGGATCGCCTCGGCCGAGTTCACGCTGGCGCGGCTGGTGAACATGGGCCGCTACACGCTGCGGGCGACCGTCGGGGAGACGGTGCAGGAGCGGACCGTGACGGTGGACCGCTACGCGCTGCCGAAGTTCGACGTCGATTTCGCGGCCGACCGGCCGTTCTACCTGCCGGGCGAGCGGGTGGTCGGGCAGGTGGATGCGCGCTACTTCTTCGGGCAGCCCGTGGCCGGCGGGTCGGTCACGGTGCGGGCCAGCCAGTACGACGTCGACTGGGTGCAGTTCGCCGAGCTGCACGGCACGACGAACGAGGCGGGGCATTGGGACTTCGCGGTGGACCTGCCGACGTACTTCGTCGGCCTGCCGCTCGAACAGGGCGGGTCGTTCGCCAAGCTGGAGATCGAGGTCACCGACACGGCGGGCCAGGTCTTCGCGGTGGAGCGGCCGTTGACGGTCGCGCGCGGGTCGGTGCAGCCCGTGCTGATCCCCGAGGGTTCCGTGCTGGTGCCCGGGGTGCCGAACGTGATCTACCTGCTGACGGCGGACCCGACCGGGACGCCGATCTCGGCGTTGTGCCGCGTGTCGGTCGGCGGCGAGCCGGCGGTGCCCGTGCAGACGGACGAGCGCGGTTTCGCGTCGTTCGAGGTGACGCCGGCCGCCGGCGCGTTCGTGCAGATCCGGGTCGAGATCGACGACGGGCGGGCCGGGACCGTCTCGCAGTGGTTCAACCTCGCCGCCGGCGGGTCGGCCACCGAGACGGTGCTCCTGCGCACCGACAAGTCGCTGTACGCGGTGGGGGAGACCGCGGTGCTCTCGATCTACACGCCCCGCGCCCGCGACCGCGTCTACCTCGATGCCGTGCGCGAAGGCCAGACGGTGCTGTCGAAGATCGTCGAGGTCGGCGCCGGGTGGACGAACGAGTTCCTCGACATCGGTCCGGATCTCGCCGGCTCCGTCACGTTCTCCGTCTACTTCCTGGGCGAGCGCGGCGAGATCGTCCGCGACCAGCGGGTGGTGTTCGTCGAGGGTGCCGGCGACCTGGAACTCCGGATCACGCCCGACCGGGACAGCTACCGGCCGGCCGAGACCGCGCGGCTCGAACTCGCGGTGCGCAACGCCGCCGACGGGACGCCCGTGCGGGCGGCGGTCGGGTTGCAGGTGGTCGACGAGGCGGTGTTCGCGCTGTCCGAGAGCCAGCCGGGTCTGGAGAAGATCTACTTCGAACTGGAAGAGGACATCGCGGAGCCGCGCTACGAGATCCACGGCTACGATCCCGCCACCGTGCTGGGCGTCGGCGGGGAGGCGACCCCCGAAGAGCGGGAGGACGCGGCCCGCGTGCTGTTCGCGGCGGCGTCCGGCCGGTCGGTCTACGGCATCGAGTACGCCAGCGAGCGCAACCTGCTGGCGACGGTGCAGGGCCACGCCCAGGCGGCCGTGCAGGCCGACGCGCGCCGCATCGGCGAGGCGCTCGATGCCTACCTCATCGCCCGCGGCGATTCGTCCCCGGAGACCGCGCAGCGGTGGGTCGAGCGGATGCGGGACGGGTGGTACGACCCGTGGGGCCAGCGCTACCAGGCCGACTACGAGTGGTACCAGTTGAGCGTGCGGTCGGCGGGCACCGACGAACGGTGGGGGACCGACGACGACGTGCAGGCCTGGACCTGGGGCGGGGGGCGCGACGACTGGCTGGCCGAAGACGGCGAACGGGCCGACCCGACCGCTGGTGCGGCCGACGCCGGCGCCGCGCCGCCGCCCAGCCACGGC
>JAAZOP010000518.1 GCA_012797735.1 Myxococcales bacterium | reverse complement strand
GCCGGCCGGCGGGGCGGGCGGGTCCGGTTCGCCGGCGCCGGCCGACCCGAGCGGCCGGGTGCGGTTCGACCACGCGCGCCACGGCGCGTACCTGCCCGACTGCTCGACGTGCCATCGCCCGACCCGCCCGGAAACCAGCCCGGGCGCCGCGACGCCGGCGCCGGACTTCGAGCGTCCCCGCGAGGCGGACTGCACCGGCTGCCATCCGTTCGAGCGGCCCGCGCCGGGACCGCGGACCGCGACCGCGGATCCGGAAGTCTGCGCCCTGTGCCACCCCGTCGATGCCGTGGGACGCGTGGCCCTGCCGGTCGTCGCCCCCCGCTTTCCGGCGCTGGCCTTCGACCACCGGCGCCACGAGGACGCCGCGGGCGCGCCGTGCACCGCCTGCCACGATCCGGCGCGGATCGCGGGCGGCGTGCCGCCCCCGATGACCACGTGCATGACCTGCCACGACGACGCGCTCGAAGGCGGCTGCGCCCGCTGCCATCTCCACGACGGGCGCGGCCGGCTGACGCTCGAACGCCCCGGCCGCCCCGAGTTGCGGCCGCCGGCGTGGATGGGCGAGCTGGCCCACGTCGACGACTTCGCCGAGCGCCACGGGGTGCCGGCGCGGACCCGGCGCGCCGTCTGCGAGAGCTGCCACGAGCGGTCGTTCTGCGAGGGGTGCCATCTCGGCGAGGCGATCGAACGGAGGCTGCATCCGGCGGGGTGGCTCTCGGCGCACGGCCCGGCGAGCCGGGGCGCCGACCTCGACTGCAACACCTGCCATCGCGGGCAGGAAACCTGCCTGTCCTGCCACCGCCGCGCCGGCCTGACGCTCGATTCGCCCCGCCTCGGCCGCGACGCGCCGCGCGGGTCGTCGGTGCACGGCGAGACCTGGGCCTTGCGGCCGGAGCTGCACGCGCGCGAGGCGCGCCGGAACCTCGGGTCGTGCGTCTCGTGCCACACCGGCCGGGACTGCGTGACCTGTCACGCCGTCGTGCGGCCGCACGGATCGGACTGGCGCCGGCAGTGCGCCGGCCTTCTCGAAACCGCCCCGCAGACCTGCGCGATCTGTCATGGCCGGCGGCCGGTCTGCCGGTAGCGATGCGGCCGGGCGGGCGGGTCGTCAGATCCGGACGGGAATCCGCGGGTCGCGCTCGCGCTGCACGAACTCCAGCGCGAAGGTGCGGTCGGCGCGCAACGTCCGTTGCCGGCCCCGTTCGTCGCGCACCTCGAGCGACAGATCGGCGACCTTGGTGTTGTAGCACCACAGGTGCGAGCCGTCGGGGTCGGTGTACTCGACGCCGACCAGGTCGGCCAGGCGGGCCGAGGCGATTCCGCGCAGCCGCAATCCGTCGCCCGCCGCCTCGAACAGGTAGTTCGGCGGATCGATCCGCACGCGGTGCAGGGGCGCGCGCCAGAGCGCGTTGAGGCGTCGCCAGCGTCCGTCGAGCCGCAGCAGCAGCAGCGTCAGGTCGGGGGTCGGGACGGGCCCGAACCGCAACCGCGACGTGAGACACTCGAACGACGCGTCGGCGCCGTCGGCCCAGAGGTTGGCGTGGCCCCAGACCCACCGGTCGGCGTGCTGCGTGCCCCAGAGATGCGACTGCTGTCCGGGCTCGCCCGTGCACTCCAGCACGCGGTCGTTCCAGGTCAGGACCCCGCGGAAGGCGACGTCCTGGTTCGGCACCAGCCACTTGGTCTTCGGCAGCGGCCACCGGTACATCGCGTCGTACGGGAACGGACGAAACGTCTCGTACGGCGGATTCCAGGCCAGATCCCATTGCAGGCGTCCGGCGGGGCCTTCGAGCGCCCCGCGGGCGGAGGAGTGCTCGAGCCGCGCGTCGCCGACGGCGAAGGCGAAGGGATCGCGGCGGATCGCGGTGGGGTCGAGCGGCCGGGAGCGTTTGAGGGCGAGGTTGCGGGACGGGTCGCGCGCGTCGAACGCGATCGCCCACAGTTCGGCGACCGGCACGCCGCGGTGGGGGAGGGGGACGAGCAGCGTGTAGCGGATCCAGGCGGCGGTGCCGGACGCGCGATGGTTCAGCTTGAGGTAGTAGACCTCGTACCAGCCCTCGCGGCGGCCGTCCCAGACGGTCCTGTTGTCGCGCTCGGAGGGGGTCGGATGCCGTTCGGCCGTCATGCGGGTCGCTCCAGTCGGACCGGCGCCGCGCGCGGGACGCCGGGCTCCGGTTCGACGAGGCCGGCGTAGATCGCGCGGAGGCGGCGGCGGAACTCGGCGGCGGAGAACTCGGCCTCGACCCGCTGCCGGGCCCGATCGGCGACCTGGATCGCCTTGGTCGGGTGGAACAGCAGCGAGCGCACCAGGTCGGCCATCGCGCCCCAGTCGCCGGCGGGGAACCGGAACAGGTGTTCGCCGAGGCGCGAGGGTGCCGGCGCGCCGGGGCCCTCGGACAACACCACCGGCCGGCGGCAGGCGGCCGCCTGGAGCACGCCCCAGCGCCGGCAGGAGGTGGTGCCGCCGGCGGTGTCGAGCACCGCGGCGTGGGGGATGACCACGACGTCGGAGGCGTTGAGGGCCGCGCGGGCGGCGAGACGCAGGGGCACCGGGCGGTCCGCGACCCCCGCGAACCAGGCGGACAGCGCCGTCGGCTCCTGCCGGCCTTCGACGCGGAGCTGGGCGCGGCGCAGGTCGAGCCACCGCACCACGGGTCCGGGAAGCGCGGCCAGCGCCTGGTCGATCGCCTGCCGGGCGGGATCGTCGAGCCCCGCGTCGAGCACCAGGACGACGGGGGCGGCGCCGGGCACGAGCTGCTCCCAGTGATAGTCGTCGAGGTCGACCGGCTCGGGAAGGACGGCGTGCGGGGTGAGCCGGCGGCGGTAGCGGAGCGCCCCCGCATCGGTCGCCTCGTGCAGCACCAGCGCCTGCGTCCGCTCGAGCACCGCGGTCTCGTCGGCGGCCAGGCGCGCGGCCCAGCCGCGGCCGGGCAGGCCGATCCGCAGCAGCAGCGAGGGGACGGGCTGCGGCTGGAAGATCAGCGGCACCCCCGGCGGCAACCGGTCGGCGATCGGCCGGCCTTCGATCGCCGAGAAGACGTGGACCGCGTCCCACCCGGCCGAATCGACCTGGCGCTCCAGCCCCCGGCGGAACGCCGCCGTCGCCGCCTCGGCGTCCGCCTGCGGCGGCAACGGCACGCGGTGCAGCCGACCGCCGTGGAACGCCTCGAGATGCGCCCCCGCCTCCACCATCGGCGTGAAGATCTCGACCTCGAACCAGCCCTCGAACGCCTTCGCAATCTCCGTCACCGCCTCGGACTCGAAGGACAGCGACGGGATCTCCGCGAACGCCGCCACCAGCAGTCTCATCGGGCACGCTCCCCGCGGCGTCGAGGCAGTTGCACCGGTGCGGCGCGCCGTGGTAGAGGAGCGACAGGTGCGGCTTGGCCGCCGGGCGCGTTCCGCGTCACGGGCGCATTCTAGCCCAGACCCCCGGAAGCGGGAAGGAGCCGGGCGGCCGGCGGGCGCCGGAGGAGCGCCGTGGGGCAGACGGAACCCGGAGACGGCGCGGCCCGAACGCCGCAGGAGACCCGACGGCGGAACGCCGCGGGGCAACACGCGAGGTGGAACCGTGAAGCAGCTGGCGAAGTACCTGTTGGACCGGATGATCGTGGACTTCGAAGGGATCGACATCGAGGAGGTTCGGGCCCTGCTCCGCGAGGCGGACACCGAGGAGTCCCGCGCCGTGCTGGCCAAGCTGGTGGAGGACCGCGGGATCGACGAACTGGCGATCACCATCGCCGACTGCCTCAAGGACCATATCCGCACCGGGATCGACGAGGCCTGCATCGAGGAGCAACTCGTCCTGTACTCGGAATCCTGATCGGCCTCCTGGCCTGCGGCTGCGAGGATCCGCCGCAACCGTCCCGCATCCTCGAACTCGTCGCCGTCACTCCGCCGGACGGCTCCCGCGACGTCCCCGTCTCCGTCGTCCCCGCCCTCCCCCTCGAGACACCCCTCGACCCCTCCACCCTCGGTCCAGACACCCTCCGCCTGCGGAGCGGCGAGTTGCGCCCGGGCGGCACCGTCGGCTACAGCCTCGTCGACCGCCGCCTCTGGTTCACCCCCAGCGTCTCCCTCCGCTCGAACCTGGCCTACGAACTCGTCCTCGGCGACTGGGTCCGCGGGATCGATGGCAGCACCCCGCGGACGTTCGTCCCTTCCGTGTTCGTCACGGGCAACACCGACGAGGGCCGCCCGCCGTCCCCGCCGGACCCCTCGTTCGACGACGACGTCGCCCCGGTTCTCGAGCGACGCTGCGGGTACTGCCACGGCGAGACCCGGCCGTACGCCGGACTCGCCCTCTGGCCGGTCGAACGGCTGGACGAGGCGGCGGCCCGGGCCTCCGTCGAATGGATCGGCTGGCGCGTGCTCGCCCCGGGCTCGCCCGAACGGTCCTACCTGTTGTACAAGGTGACCGGAGCGCCGGGACTGGTCGGCGAGCGGATGCCGCCGCGCGACCCGCTGTCCCGGGACGAGGCGGCCGCGCTCGAACGCTGGATCGCCCTCGGTGCGTCCCGCTAGGGGCGCCCGCGGCCCTCGCGGGGGGAAGGAGAGGCAGAACCTTCGATGCACCCCGTTTCCAGACGCCCCGCCCGGCTCCTCGCCCTCGGCCTCGCGCTGCTCGGCTGCGGCTCCGGCGAAGGCCGCGACACCTCCGCCCTGCGGGCCGTGCTCCGCCAGGACGCCGCCCTCGGCCTCGACCGCATGACCGGTCAGGAGGTCGACACGCTGGTCCGCCTCCTGACCCGCATCGCCACCCCCTGCGACAGCATCCGCACCCTGGCGGACGAGTTGACCGACCCTGCCTCGTCGTGCCCGCGCGCCCGCGGTGCGGCCCGCTTCACCGCCCGCCGCCTGATGGAAGGGTACGGCGCCGACGAGGTCGAGTCCCAGGTGGTCCGCCGCTACCGGGAGACCGAACCGGTCGCGATCGACCTCGAAGGGTCCGAACCGCTCGGGCCGGAGGACGCTCCGGTGACGATCGTCGTCTTCAGCGACTTCGAGTGTCCGCACTGCCGGCGGGCCTCCGAGATCCTGCTCCGCCTGCAACGCGAGAACCCCGCCCGTATCCGCATCTTCTACAAGCACTTCCCTCTCGACAGCCATCCGATGGCGATGAGCGCAGCGCGGGCCTGCGTGGCGGCCCAGGACCAGGGCAAGTATTGGGAATTCCACGAACAACTCTACGAAAACCAGGACGAGATCGGGCCCGGACTGTACGTGAGAATCGCCACCGGCCTCGGGATGGACCTCGACCGCTTCGAAGCCGAGAGGATCTCGCAGGAATCCGCCACCCGCGTCCAGCGTGACAAGCTGGAGGGACAACGCATCGGCGTTGAAGCAACGCCGACGATCTTCGTCAATGGTCGACGGTTCCAGGACTCGATCGAGGCCCTGGACGAGTGGATCGAGGAGGAGTGAGGCGGATGCGGCGAATCGGGCGGTCCAGCGGGAGTCGGGGGGGCATCGTCGTCGGGTTCGGACTGATCGTCTTCGCGCTGGCCGCGGAGGCCGCCGTGGCGCCCGGGTCCAGCCTGCCCGCCGCCGCGTTCCGGACCGTCCAGGGCGGAACGATCACCACCGCGGAACTGCGGGGCAAGCCCGCGGTGATCGCCTTCTGGGCCACCTGGTGCTCCACCTGCAAGGCCGAACTCGAGCACCTCAAGCAGTTGCACGCCCGGCACGGCGGCGACCGGCTCCGGATCGTCGCCGTCTCCGTCGACGAGGAGCGCGAGTCGCTTGATGCCTACCTCGCCGAACACCCGTTGCCGTTCACGGTCTGCCACGACCCGCAGCGGGCGGCGGCGAACCGGTTCGCAGACGACGAGGACCTGCCGCTGACGGTCGTGGCGGACGGCGACGGCGTGGTGCGCTACGTGGGTCGCGAGTTCAACGACACCACCCGCCCGGCGCTCGACGCCGCCGTCCAGGCCGTCGTCGCGCCTCCCCCGCCGCCCGCGGCTCCCTGAACGACTGCCTTCCGAATTCGTCGCGGCACGCGACAGAACTCCCAACCCTCGACGCGCGGCCGGAGGCCGCGTTTGGCCGGGCCCGTGGCCGCGCGATGTCCGGGCGGAGCGGGGTGAACGGCTGCGCCCGCGGAATCTGTACGCATCGGCGTCTCGGTGTACTACGATGGCGCGGACCGGGGGGACGGGAGGCGTGATGAGCATCGAGCGGGCGGTGGAGCACATCCTGATGTCGGTGGGCCTCAAGCCGACCGACCGGCTGGTGATCGTCGGTGACGACGCGATCGTCCGGGCGACCGACGAGCTGGAACGGCGGGCCCGGGCGCTGGGGGCCCGCTGCGTCTCGTTCAACCTGGACCGCTTCGGCCCGCGGCCGCTGCCGAGACTGCCGGACGAGGTGTCGCGCGCGCTGGACGACTGCGACGTCGTGCTGGTGATGGTCCGCGCCGAGGCGGACGACCGGGTCAACGAGCTGCAGACGGTGCGCCGGCCGATCGCCCTGCACTCCGACTCGATCAAGCACGTCAACATGCCCGGAGTGACCTACGAGGTGCTCGAGAGCGCGATGCAAGGCGACCCGCAGGAGATGTGGGCCTTCACCCGTCGCGTGTTCGACGCGATCCGGGGGGCGCGGGAGATCCTCGTCACCGGCGCCAACGGCACCGACGCCCGGTTCCGCTTCGACCCGCGGCGCCGTTGGGTCTGTTCGAGCGGCGACTACCGGGAACGGTTCGTGGTGAAGGGGAGCAACAACCTGCCGGGGGCCGAGGTCTACACCGCGCCGGCGGAAGCCGACGGCACGTTCGTCGTCGACGGCGTGGTGGGCGACCACTTCGCGCACCGCTACGGCGTGATCACCGCCACCCCCGTGACGCTCGAACTGGCCGGCGGGCGGGTCCGCCGCATCCGCTGCGCCAACGCCGAGCTCCAGGCCGGCCTGGAGCGGTACATCCGGATCGACGAGAACGCCGACCGGATCGGCGAGTTCGCCGTCGGCACGAACCGGGGCCTGACGCGCCTGCTGGGCAACATGCTGCACGACGAGAAATTCCCGTCGGTCCACATCGCCGCCGGCAGCCCCTACCCGCACGTCACCGGGGCCGACTGGGACTCCGACGCCCACTGCGACTTCATCACGCTCGCGCCGAACGTCGAGGTCGATGGCCGGCGGATCATGGAGGCCGGCCGACACCTGCTGTAGCGGCGGTCCGGCGTCCGCGTCAGCGCTTCTTCGAACCGCGCGTCGGAGCGGCGACCTGCGCCGTCCGGGAGACCACCGGGGCGTTCTTCTTCGTCATCTTCTGGGCGCCGGCGCGCGGCGCCGGCGGGCGCGCGGGCCGGTCGTCGTCCAGCACCAGTTCGCCGCCGAACGGCACCGAGGTGGCGAAGTGGGCGGCGAGCTGCGAGGCGATGTAGGAGATGATGCTCGTCTCCGTCTGCAGGAACACCTCGGCGCCCTTGCGGTTCAGCAGTTCGAACGCCCCGTAGGTCAGCCCTTCGTGCACGACCGGGGCCACGATGACCGAACGGGTCGAGAACCCGGTCTCGCGGTCCATTTCCTCGTTCCACCGGCCGTCCTTGCGCACGTCGGCGATCGCGATCGCGACGCCCTCGCGGGCGGCGAATCCGACGATGCCCTTGCCCAT
>JAAZOP010000517.1 GCA_012797735.1 Myxococcales bacterium | reverse complement strand
TCCGGCTCCACGTCGGCTTCCGGCTCGACGTCGGCTTCCGGCTCCACGTCGGCCTCTGGCTCCACATCGGCGTCGCCGTCGGCGTCGGCATCGGCCCCGCCCTCGGCCTCGGCATCGCCATCTGCCGGGACGTCGGTGCCGCCGGTGTCATCGTCGCCGCATCCGGCGACCCCGAACGTCACAAGACCCGCGAGGAGCAGCCCAACCCACACGATTCCATTGGATTTCATCGCCTTCTCCTCCATCGGCGCACCGATCTAGCCCGATGGGCCGTCCGGTGCAACCCTCCAGAAGGGGGTGGCGCTCCGGTGCGGGCGCTTCGCGTCCTTCGGGCCGCCGTGTCCGACGGCGCGTGCTTGCGGTCTTGCGGTCGGGCAAGGCGTCTTGGCGGCGTCCAGGTCGTTCCGCGAACGGGGTTGCGGAAGGGGCGATTCCGCCTACGGGCCGTTGCAGGCCGCGTCGAACGCCGCATCGAACTCGCGCCGGCTCGCCTCGGCGGCATCCTCGGGCAGGCGACCGAGGACGACGATGGCGCGGGTGTCGCCCTGGACCAGCAGCGCCCGGATCGTCTGCGGTCCGCTGTCCTCGCCGGGCTCGACGGCCCCTTCGACGCGGGCGTGGCGGGCGGGGCCGCGCGGGCAGTCGAGGTCCTCGAGGGGCGCGCCGATCCGATCGGCTAGGCGCCGTTCGACGAGCGGCGCGGCGACCGGCTCGACGGTGGCCGCGACGAGCGTTCCGCCGCCGACGCGGCCGAGGGCGGTGCCGCGCAGGAGCGGCGAGGCGAGGTCGGCGGGGAGCGGGCGCCAGTACGGGCCGGCCGGAAGCGGCAGGCGCAGGTCCGCCTCTTCATCGACCCAGCGACGGAGCACGACAGGGCCGGTGGCGGCGTAGCCGGCCTCCGCGCGGGCGGGCCAGCCGTCGGCGGGCTCGCCGGGAAGGTCCGCGACCGCGCGCTCCTCGAGACGTCCCGGAACGGCGATCGGTTCGAAGGCGAACGGGCGGTCGGGGACCGGGCGCACCGCCGTCTCGAGGGCGAGCGTCCGGAGCGCGGCGGCGCCGGCGGCGCCGGGGAGGCCGGCGACGGCGAACACGGCGCGACCGCGCCGGCAGACGCCCCAGGCGGGTCGGGCGACGACGAGGTCGCGGCGAAACTGTTCGGCGTCGCACGCGTCGTTCCAGGTGGTGGCCCAGAGCAGGGCGGGGGTGGAGCGGTCGGGGCGCTGCCAGAATGCGGCGGCGTCGCCTTCCCATCCGTCGGCGGCGGCGCGAACGCGCAACCACGCGGCGGGACGGAGGCGGCCCAGCGGGTCGCGCAGCGACCAGTCCTCGGTGGGAGAACCGCGCGGCGGCGGCGCGGCTGGCGGCGTCGAGTCCCCGGCGGGCGGGGCGGGCAGCGGCGGAAGCCCCGGCAGCTCGAGTTCCAGGCCGAGGTTCGCGCCGGGCGGGAGGGGCGTGGTGCCCGGGAGGGCGGTGAGACCGACGCAGTCGAGCGGCGGAGGGGCGCAGAGGTCGGCCGGCATCTCGACGATCTCGGCGCCGGGACCGAGGGCGGGGGTGCCGGTGAGCAGGGCGAGGATTCCCGGCTCGCCGATGGTGCCCTGGTCGAGCAAGGTCCACCCCTGGGCGCGCAGCGTCTCGGGTTCCGGGAGTTCGACGTCGTCCGGCATGTCGCCGGCGAAGAAGCGCTCCGGGTGCAGCACCTGTTCGCCGGACGCCGGCGGGTGGCGATACGCCTCGTCGAGGGCCTCGTTGCCGCCGGCGGCGACGATGGCGCGGGCGAACGCCTCGCCGTCGACGTATGGAAGCGCGTGGAAGACCTCGAGACCGGTGGCCGGTTCGACCCACGATCGTTCGTCGAAGGCGGCGGTCCAGAGGGCGAGGTCGGGCGCGTCGCGGGTGGCGCGTGCGCGCACGGCGGCGGCGAGGGCGAGGTCGGCGTCGCCCTCTTCGAGGGCGCGGAGGGCGAGGTCGGCGTCGCGGGCGGGCCACAGGCGGGTCGCGGGACACGGCAGGTCGGCGACGGCCCGGCGCAGGGCGTGGAGCGACTCGTGGGCCAGCAGGCCGTGCAGGCTGACGGACAGGGCGCGCCAGCCGGCGGCCGCGGCCGGCCCGGCGACCTCCGACCAGTCCTCGGGCGGCGGCAGGTAGCGCAGGTCGGCGACGTGGATCACGTGTTCGCGGCAGTCGTAGTTCCCCAAGTGGTCGCTGCCGACCCGCCGCGTGGAGACCTCCTCACCGGCCAGCAAGCCCAGACCGGCCAAGTCGCGGAGGGCGACGAGCAGGTCGTCGCCGGAGGGGCCGGCGGCGGCGACGGCGGCGACGGCGTCCCGGCGCGCGGCGTAGGCGCCGGGCGGCAGGATCCGTACCTCGGGCGGGTCGGCCGCCTCCAGGCCCCGCAGTCCGGCGACGAAGGCCAGCGCCTCGCGGGCCGCCTCCTGCTGCTCGTCGATCGCCAGCGGAGGGGTCGGGAGGATCGGAGGCGGCGCGGAGGGGGTGGACGTCGTCCGGGGACAGGCGAGGCCGCCGAGGCCCGCGGCGGCGAGCAGCACGCGTGAAATGCGGAGGCGCGCGACGGCGTGCCGGCGGCTCACTCCTCCAGCTCCCGCAGCAGCTCGCGGACGGCCTCCAGCCCTTCGTCGTTCGGAGGGGCGAGTTCGAGGAACTTGTGCAGGGCCTGGATCGCGCCTTCGTCGTCGTCCTGATCGGCCAGCAGCAGCCCCAGGTCGTGCCACGCCTCGGCCATCCCGGGCTCGAGGTCCACGGCGCGGCGGTATTCGGCGATGGCGAGTTGGGCCTGGTTCTGGCCGCGGAAGGCCACGGCCAGGTTGAAGTGGAAGACGGCGTTCCGCGGGTCCGCATCGACCGCCTGCTGATGGGCGGCCACCGCCTCGTCGTAGCGCCGGAGCTTGCGGAGGGCGACGCCGAGGTTGTTGAGCAGCGACGGATCGCCGGGGGCGCGCTGGAGTCCCATCCGATACGCCTGGACCGCCTCCTCGTAGCGGCGGAGCCGGCGATACATCACGCCGAGGCGTTCGAGGCTCGAGACGTCGCGCTCGTCGAGCCGGGCGGCCTCGGCCAGTTCGCGCTCGGCGGCCTCCCAGTCCTCCAGTTCGAAGAGGACGGCGCCGAGCGCGGCGTGGTTGGGTCCGTACTGGGGCCGCAGTTCCACGGCGCGTTCGAGGGGTGCGCGGGCGGCGGCGTCGTCGTGGCGGCGGTGGAGGGTGCGGCCGAGGGCGAGCCAGGCGTCGGCGTAGTTGGGGTCGAGCGTGGTGGCCTGGGTGAACGCCTCGACCGCCTCGTCGAGGCGTCCGGCGGCATCGGCGGCGATCCCGCGGACCACGGCGCGCTGGGCCTCGGTGAGGTTCTCGCCGGAAGGGATCGCCACGGGATTCTCGACGAGCCGCGTCGGCGTGCCGGCCCGGTCGGAGACGGGCTCGGGTTCCGCCGGCGCCGGCGCGTCGCCCTCGGCGACGTCCGCGGACGGCGCGGGCTCCTCGGCCCCCCCGGCGGCGGGCCCGCAGGCGACCCAGGCGCCGAGCAGCGCGGCGAACGCACCGGAGACGAGCAACGCGACGACTCGTGGCATGGCGATCCTCCCTTGCGGCGAGAGTTCACCCGATCCCGCGGGGCGGGTCAAGGCGCGGCGGCGGGGTCGCGCGAGGCGGGACGCGAGGCGG
>JAAZOP010000516.1 GCA_012797735.1 Myxococcales bacterium | reverse complement strand
CGTCGGGCAGCGCGAGCACGGCGCGGACCGAAGTGCCGCCGGTGCGCGGCAGCGCGGCACCGTCCCCGACCGCGGCGCGCAGCGCGGCGGCGACGGGCAGCGGATCGAGCCCGCGGCGGTCCCGTCCGACGAAGCGCAGCAGGCGGGTCGCGCGGTCCCACAGATCGGCCGCGGACCGGTCTCCCGACGCGGCGTCGGCCAGCAGGCGCACGATCAGCGGACCGGAGGCCGGGTCGGCCAGGTCCGCCGCTGCGGCCGGCGCGGCCAACTCGAGCCACAGCAGCGCCCGGCGCAGAGCCCGCGCCCGTCCCTCCGGCGCCGCCTCCGCGAGGCGGAAACGGCCGAAATCGACCTCGCGCTGGAGCAACTCGATCGGAAACACCCCCGTGGCGGCGCGGATCCGCATCATCGCCTCGCGGAACATCGCGTCGCACGTGGGCGGCAACGCGGGCCAGGGAAGATCCGGCAACGGCACCAGCGCATCGGCGAAACCCGCCTCGGCGTGGACGTCCTCGTCGGGCTCGGGGTCCGGCTCGGGCTCCGCGCCGGCCGGGCGCGCCCCCTCGGCGTCGAGCAGGCGGGCGGCGACGGCGAACAGCGCGATCGTGCGGTCGAGGCCCAGCAGCACCTCGGCCCCGTCGCCGAGCGTCAGCTTGCGCAGATCGAGGCCCCGGACGACGAGCGCGTGGAGCGCGCGGTAGAGTTCGGGAGCGGCGTGGTTGATTTCGACTTCCCGCACCACGGCGCCCCAGGCGGCGAGCAGCAGTTCGACCGCCAGTTCCGGGGTGACGTAGTTCGGCAGCCCGACCCGCTCGTTGCGCTCGTAGAGCAGGAACGCGTCCCGGGCCGGCGTCGGCGCCAGGAACAGGCCGTCGCGCTCGAGTCGCTCGCGGTGGTTTGCGTCGAGCCCCGGATACCGGTCGAGGTTCAGGACCTCGGCGAGCCGGACGACGCCCGCCGGTTGGGCCTCGTCCGCATCGGGGCGGCGCGACGCGGTCTCGGCGACGGACGGCGGCGCCGCGTCCGGCGCGGGCCGGTCCGAACCGCGACAGGCCGGCGTCGCGACGAGCAGACCGGCGAACAGAAGGGTGAACGGCGGAACGGATCGCGCGCGCGGCATCGTGGACCCTCGGGCCGGCATCCTAGGCAACGCGCGCGCCCGGCTCAAGTTCGGCGGCCGCGCCGCGCTCCCGCATCTCCGCGGCCGGCAGCGAAGGGCGGCCTCGACGCCCGGCGCCGGGAGTCGGCCAGAGGCGGCGGCGAGGCGCGGCCAAGAGCCCGGGCGCCGGAACTACCGCGACGCCCCGTCCGGGTCGCTCTCCGGGCCGGCGACGGAATCGATCGTGACCAGGACGCCCGATGCGCCGGGCGCGACCGGCTCGCGGCTCCGCCCCTCGAGATCCCCCGCCCGCGAGGGTCCCGCCGTCCCCGCGACGCTCACCCGCGCCACCACCTCGAGCCGCTCGGGAGGAAGCTCCCCCGGCGCGCCGGCGTGTCCGGCGGCCAGCGTGAACTCCACGGGGAACCGCGGATCGGGGATGCGCTGCGCCGCCTCCGGCACACGTGCGCCCGGAACGCGCGCGAAGACGAAGAGGACGGCGTTCCGCGGAACGCGGCTGGCCAGCTCCGGGGCCAGCGCCACCGTGCCCGAGACGGTCCACGTCGCCGCCGCGGGTGCCTGCGACGGCCCGGTGCCCGGCGGCGCTCCCGGCGACCGGTCGTCCGGCAAGTCGCCCGGCATCCCGGACGGCGCCGCGAACGTCGACGGGTCGAGTTCCTCGAGCGGGGCGGTGTTCTTGCCGCAGGCGAGCACGGGCAACAGGACGAGACCGGCGCAGGCGGGCCGGCGGGTGCGCCGCCGGCCGGCGAGCGGTGGTGCCGCGGTTCGCATCGTCGCCGGAGGGTAGGAGCGCGTCCGGGCGGAGTCAAACAGGTCATGGCGAGCTGACGGCCGCCACCCGCGACGGATGCAAGCGCCCGGTCGTGGCAGCATCGGCCTGCCGTGCCGGGTGAAGGTCGACCGCGAGAAGGATGCCGCGAGACCGTGTCGGTTTTCCGCCGCCTTCGGCGACCGTGCCGGTGGAGACCGGCACTTGCGGCCGAGTCTGTTCTCTGGCGCGGGACGCGGCTCACGGCCCGGGAGGCGCCAAGGCGGGGGTTCCTTCCGGCGTCGCCGCGGTGGACTCGCCGCCGCGCAGCGACGCGAGTTGGGGACGCATCGCCTCCCGCCGCTCGGCCCGCATCCGCTCCCACGCCCGCCACCGCTCGACGCGGCCGGGGCGCTGGAGCATCAGGGCCCACTGCTGGCGCGGGAGATCGACCCGCGGACCGAGGACGTCGCGTGCCCGCGCGCGGAGGCGCGCGGCCTCCGTTCCGGCCGGCACGTCGGGGCCGAGCGCCTCGGCCAGTTCCCCCGCGCGCGCCTCGACGCGGTGGCGCCGCGCGAGCAGCGTCGCCGCCCACGACGGATGCCGTTCGGGTGAGAGCGCCGGGATGTCCCGCGTCCACGGCGCGACGGGGTCGATGTCGTAGCGATCGAGCAACCGGTCGGCCTGCCATTCGTCCCACAACGTCCAGCGGTCGACCAGTTCGGGCCACGGCGTGGCGTCGCGCGGCGGACCGGCGGCGGGCAGCTCGAGCGCGCCGAGCTCCGAGCCGCGGCTCGTCACGGCGCGTTCCGTGGCGCCGCCGCGCGCGACGACGCGGCCGGGGCG
>JAAZOP010000515.1 GCA_012797735.1 Myxococcales bacterium | reverse complement strand
GCGCCGCCGCGCCGCCGTCCTCCGCGCCGCGGGCCGCCGCGGCGAGCGCGTGGCGTTCCGCGAGGTCCAGGTCGCGCGTCCGGTGTTCGTGATACTTGGCCAGGCCGAGATGCGCCGGCCCGTGGTCCGGGAGCCGCTCGAGGATCCGGCGCCAGCACGCCGCCGACTCCTCGGGTCGGCCGCAGCGCCGGTGCAGTCGCGCGAGCCAGGTCCATGCGTCGGTCCACGGGGCGCCGCCCGGCTCCGCGCGCGCCGCCGCGCGCTCCAGGTGGCTCCGCGCCCGCTCGAGATCCCCCGCCTGGTAGTGCAGTTCGCCGAGCGCCAGATCGACCGTCGCGTCGAGTCCCTGCTCGGCCGCCGAGGTCTCGGCGAGCCGCGCCTGCAGGCCGAGCAGCGCGGCGAGCGCCACGACGTCCCAGCGGTTGTGCCGGATCACGCCGGCCATCCGCGACGTGCGGCCGGTGAAGAGGAACTCGTGGTAGATGCCCGGGATCTCCGCGCCCGGAACGTCGTCGTGCCGGTGGAATCCCAGCACGTGCCGCTCGATCGAGGACAACGACCGGTCGTCGAGGTGCCGGCGATGGAGGCGCCGGGCGCCGGGGAGCAGGTCGAGCGACGTCTCGAGGGGCGGGAACGGGGTGCGATGCAGGACGAAACGGTTTTGCAGGAGCGGCACGTCGAAGGCCCGGCCGTTGTACGTCACCGCGTGGTCGAAGGTCGCCAGCCGTTCGGCGAGCCGATGCACCAGCGCCGGCTCGTCGCGCGGATGGTCGAGGAACAGTTGTTCGACGCGCAGGTCGCCGCCGTCGAGCCACGCGAGGCCGACGAGGAACGGGATCGTGCCGGCGCCGCCCGCCAGTCCCGTCGTCTCGGTGTCGAGGAACACGAGGCGCTCCGGGTCCGGGGTGCGGCGCAGGCGGTACAGGACGCCGAGCGCCGCCAGCCGCTCGGGACGCTCCGAGAACGCGCCGATCGGGAACCGTCCGTGGCCGGCGTGACGCGCGACCGTCTCGGCGATGACGCGCACCCGCCCGCGCGGCGTCTCGACGAGGCGTCCGGGCAGGATCTCCAGCGCCGCCCGGCGCCGCTCGGCCGCCGCCGCGGCGCCCGGGGACGGCGGGCCGTCCTTCCATCGACGGTCGAGCGAGGCGATGCGCCGGCGGAGCCGCTCGATCACGTCCTCGCGCGGTTCGCCGCCGCGGTCGAGCGGCGCGGCGACGGACGGCGGGACGGAGCCGGGCGGATGGCAGGGCACCGGCGGCGGCGCATCCTCGGCGGGCGTGACGGGCGGCGACGCGCCCGGCGGAATGTCGCCGGCCTCGGGCTCGTCGCCGAATCGCCGTCGCAGCCTGCGGAGGATACTGGTCACGGGGTCAGTATATCGCTTTCGCGCGCCGGCGGCGCGGCGACGCGCGCCGGAGCCGGGGCGCGGGAGAAACCGGATGAGAAGGGCTTTCCGGTCCGCCGCAACCCTGGTAGGTTCAAGGCATGGTCGGACGAGGCGATCGAGCCGCTGCGCCGTGCATCGCCTGGCGCGTCGTCGACACGCCGATCGGGCCGGTGGGATTGGCCTGGACGCGGCGGGGCTTGCGGCGCGTGCAGTTGCCGGCGGCGACGGCCGCGGCG
>JAAZOP010000514.1 GCA_012797735.1 Myxococcales bacterium | reverse complement strand
CGGCATCGAGGCCGGGGTCGTGCTGGCGGCGGTCCGCGGCGCGGTCGCGCCGGAGGTTCCCGACGCGGCGCAACTCCCGCAGGCGTGGGTCGTCGCAACGGTCGCCGGCGCGGAGCGCTGGCTGCGCGTGGACTCCGTGGCCGCGCCGTCGGCCGGCGGGCCGCCCGCGGCGCTGGATGTGCTGCGTCTCTCCGCGCCCGCCGCCGTGGCGCCGTCCGCCGAGCCGACGCCGGCGGACCACGTCGCCGACGCTCGCCTGACGCTGCGGGTTTCGCCCGACGGCACGGCGCAGGGCCGGGTCGTCCTGACGCTCGCCGGGCGCCACAACCCCTACGCCGCTTGGCTGGCCGAGGACGGCGATCCGCAGAAGGCGCTCGGCGACGCCGCCGCGGCGCTGGTCGGCGGCACGGCGACGGCGACGCGAGCGACCGAGCTGTCCGTGGCGGGGGCGGCGGCCGAGGTGGAGGTTTCCGTCGAGCTGGCGGAGGAGGCGCGCGACACGTGGACCCTCCTCGTCGGCTGGCCCGGCGAGGACCCGCTGCCGGCGGGCCTGCATCGCGGCACGCGCCGGACCGATCTCGAACTCGGCGCGCCCGCGCGGCGCAGCGTGCGGTGCGAGCTGCGCCTGCCCGACGGCTGGGAGGCGGCGATCGTGCCCCGCAACGTGCGTGTCACCACCGAGGTCGGGACGTTCCTCCAGGAGTCGGTGGTCGGCGGCGGCACGCTTCGGCTCACCCGGACGCTCGAGCTGCGCGGCGGTCGCGTCTCGCCCGCCGCGTACGCGGGTCTGCGCGCGCTGCGGCGGGCCTTCGTCACGGCCGGCGCCGAGCCGATCGTGCTGCGGCCCGCCGCGCCATCGGTCGCGACGGAGAGGAGGTAGGCGATGCGTGGAGCGTGGTGGACGGCGGTCCTGCTGCCGGCGCTCGCGGCCGGGTGCGGGGAAGGCGGCGGCGACACGGCGGGCGACGTCGCGGGGGATGGAGCCGACGACGCACCGCTCGACCCCGGCGCCGACGGCGTGGCCTGCGCGCCGGAGCCGGAGCACTCCGGCGAGGCGACGTACTACGACTTCGCCGACGGCAGCGGCAACTGCGGGTTCGACCCGACGCCCGACGACCTGCTGGTCGCCGCGATGAACCACACCGACTACGCCGCCTCCGCCGTCTGCGGCGGCTGCGCCCACGTCGTCGGTCCGCGCGGCGAGGTCACCGTGCGGCTCGTGGATCGCTGCCCCGAATGCCCGGTCGGGAACATCGATCTCAGTCCGCAGGCCTTCGAGCGGATCGCCGAGCTGGCGGCCGGGCGGGTGCCGATCCGCTGGACCTACGTGCCGTGCGAGGTCGACGGGCCGATCCGCTACCACTTCCAGGCCGACAGCAACCCGTGGTGGATCGCGGTGCAGATTCGCAACCATCGCCACCGCATCGCGCGCCTGGAGTACCGCGACCCGGGCGGGTCCTGGAACCCGCTGCCCCGCGAGGACTGGAACTACTTCATCCTGTCCGGAGGCGAGCACCGCAATCCGCTCGCCTTCCGCGTCACCGACATCCACGGCCACCTGCTCGAGGACGACGCGATCGCGATGACGCCGGGGGCCGACGTGCCCGGCAGCGGCCAGTTCCCTCCCTGTCCGTAGTCGCCCGCCCGGGAGTGCTTCGCGTCCACCGCCGGCCGGGAGAAACTGCTAGAATGCCGATCGGAGGGTCGGATGTGGTCGCCTCACCCGGCACGACGCGCGAGGCTCTGGATGCTGGGACTCGTCCTGTGCGGTTGCCACGACTGGACCGCGGCCCAGGACGCGGCCGGCGATGCGAGCGACGCGATCGATGGCGACGGAGCGGTCGACGGGCCGGACGCCGGCGACGATTCGGCCGACCACCCGGGCGAGGAAGCCGCGACGGAAGCCGGCGACGACGGAGCGGACGTCCGCGAGGACGTGGGCCCGGAGGCGGTGACGGTGTGCGGCGACGGGATTCTGGACCCCGGCGAGGACTGTGAGCGCGGCGAGGAGGTCGAGTGCCTCACGCGCTGTGGGACCCGCTCGTTCACGCACTGCCCGCCGGACTGCCGCGCGCCGTCGCCGGACGCCTGTCCGGCGCCGCCGGAGGTGTGCAACGGGCTGGACGACGACTGCAACGGCGCCCCGGACGACCCGGACGGCCTCTGTCCCGGTTGCGTCGTCGTCACCCCGGAGGAAGGGCGCGTCTACCACTTCTGCGAGGCGCGCCGGTGGGTCGAGGCCAGCGCGATCTGCCGCGACCGCGGCCTGCACCTGGTGACGATCGACGATGAGCGGGAGAACGCCGAGGTGTCGGACATCGCCGCGACACTCCTCCCGACCCGCTGGTGGATGGGTCTCAACGACCTCTTCCAGGAGGGCGTCTGGGTCTGGGACGGCACGCTGCTCCCTCCGCGGTACACGAACTGGGCCGACGGGCAACCCGACAACAGCGGCGAGGAGGACTGCGGGGAGCTGCTGTTCTCGGGCGTTCAATGGAACGACTCGGACTGCGGCGTGTCGCAGCCGTTCGTCTGCGAGTATCCCTGACTAGCGCGTCCCGCGCGCCGGCCCGGCGCCGCAGGCGGGGCAGGCGGGCGCCCGGGCCACGCGCACGGCGCGGAACGAGCCGTCCCACAGGTCGAGGCTGAGCAGTTCCGGGCGGACGTCGTCCCGCCCCAGCAGCAGCTTGAGCGTCTCGACCGTCTCGAGCGCGGCGATCGTGACGGGCGCGGGCGCGACGACGCCGTGGGTCCGGCACGTCGGCACGGCGTCCTCGGGCGGCGCCTCCGGGAAGACGCAGCGCAGGCATGGTCCGAGCCCGGGGCGCACGGTGAGGGTGACTCCGGTCGCGCCCACCACGCCGCCGTAGATCCAGGGAACGCCGCGTCGGACGCAGGCGTCGTTCACGACGTAGCGCGTCGCGAAGTTGTCCAGGCCGTCGACCACCACATCGATCCCGTCGAGCAGCGCATCGATCGTCCCGGCATCGATCCGCTCGACCCGCGCCTCGATCCGGCATGCCGAGTTGGCCGCGCGGAGCCGCTCGGCGGCCCGCGGCGCCTTGGCGACTCCGGCCGCCGCGTCGGCCTCGTCGTACAGGATCTGGCGCGGCAGGTTGGACGGCTCGACCCGGTCGTCGTCGACCAGTCGCACCGCCCCGACCCCGGCGCGGACCAGCAGGGCGGCGGCGGCGCCCCCGAGCGCTCCGCAGCCGGCGACGAGGACCGAGCCGCGCGCCAGGCGGCGCTGTCCCTCGGCTCCGATCCGATCGAACGCCAGGTGCCGCTGGTAGCGGATCGCAAGCTCGTCCATCCCGTCCTCCGCGCCGTCGCCGCCATCCTGCGTCCCGCCGGCCCTCGCCGTCAACGCCGCGCTCCGGCCGCCCGGTCGGCGGCGACCCGTGCGCGACCCCGGCGGCACCCGCGTCGCGGCGGAGGAGTGGCGCCCGCCCTTCCCCGACCGTTGACGCTCCGGGACCCCCGCGCTAAGGGTGGACGGGCGGGGGCCGGGAGGACCGGATGAGGGCGGTCGCTGCTGTGCTGCTGGGCTGTGCGGTTCTCGCCTGCGACGAGGGCGACGACCGGGAGTGCGACCCCGGGGAAACCCGCGACCGGACGAACGCCTGCGGCGTCTGCACGACCGGTGCCCGGCAGGAGTTGTGCAGCGACGCCGGCGTCTGGGAGCCGGTGACCTGCATCGATCCCATCGACTGGGACGGCGACGGTTGGGCCAACGAGGCCTGCGACGACCTGCCCGGCGGCTGCTGCACCACGCGGCGCGACTGCAACGACGACGACCCCGACGTGCATGCCGCGACCTTCGACTGCGTCTGGCGCGGCCCGCCCGGCAGGCCGGACGAGGAGGCGTGCACCACGAGCTGCGGCACGACCGGCGCCCACACCTGCACGCCGGTGTGCGGCTGGAGCGCCTGCGCCGCCGCGGAGACCTGCAACGGCGTGGACGACGACTGCGACGGCGAGACCGACGAGGTTCCCGGCGGCTGCCCCTAGCGGCGGGACTGCCCGCGGTCGCCGGGCCTGCCGAACTGCACCAGCGCCACGCCGGCGAAGATCAGCAGGGCGGAAACCAGCGTCCGCAGCGTCGGACGCTCGCCCGCCACGGCCCAGGCCAGCACGCCGGCCACCAGCGGCTGGAGGTAGGTGAAGATCGCCACCTGGGACGACTCGGCGTCCCGCAGCGCGCGGATGTTGAGCAGGTAGGCGAGGGCGGTCGGCACCGCGACAATCCAGACCATCGCCTGCCACGACGCCGCCGGGATCGACGGCCAGGCCTCGAACAGCGGTCCGGCGCCCGCCGGCACCAGCGCGAGGGCTCCGAGCAGGAACATCCAGGCGAGCACGACCAGGGGGTCGATGCGCTGCAGGACGGGTCGCGCCAGGACGAGGTGCAGCGACCAGGAGGCCGAGTTGGCGATCACCAGCAGGTTTCCCGCGATGCGCCGGTTCGACAGGTCGAATTGCTCCAGGCGCGCCAGCAGCAGCGCGCCGGCCAGCCCCACGGCGATGCCGAGCAGCCGGGGGACCGAAGCCCGCTCCCGGCGCAGCAGCAGCGCGAACGCCGTGGTGAACACCGGGATCGTCGTGATCAGCACCGCGGCGTTGATCTGGGTCGTCCGGGCGAGCCCTTCGAGAAACAACGCCTGGTTCGCGATCACGCCGAGCAGCGCGAAGAGCGCCAGCCACCCGAGGTCGCGGATCGGCACGGCGCGCAGGCGGCGCCCCGCGGCCAGGCCCAGGATCAGCGCCGCGCCCAGTGCCCGCAGCGCCGCCACCGACAACGGCGGCAGGCCTTCCGCGCCCGCGGCCGGCGCGCCGACCGTACCGCGCATCGCGACCTGTCCGAAGAACGGCAGCGTCCCGAACATCGTCTGGACCGCCAGCAGCGCGAGGATGACGCGGGACCGCGACACGGCGCGCATCGCTAGCACGGGCCGCCGCCCCTGAACAGGGGGTGAACCGCGGCGGTGGCGGGGAGAACGCGGAGGGCCGGGGAGGGCGAACCGCGGAGGCGCGGAGGAGGCGGAGGGCTGATGCCGGATGGACCGGGGCGGCGTGAAGGGAACGGAGGGGTGATGTCCGGTGCACCGCGGCGGCGGAGAGGAAGGAGGCGTCGCGCGCGTGCAAGGGCCCGGACGAATCGCGACCGCCGGGTTCGGACTCCTGGAAGAGACTCGACGCGCTGCGCGCCGCGGCGGCGCAATTCGTGACGGGAGGGCGGCGACGTGCCAGACTCCCGGCGCCGCCCCCGGGCGGCGCGGAGGAACGAATGCTGCGCGCTGGAATGGCGACCGCGATGCTGCTGCTCGGACTGTCGACCGGCCCCGTCCGGGCCGAGCCGATCTACATCAGCTTCGTCTGGCACATGCACCAGCCGATCTACTGGCCGGGCGAGACGGTGGTCGAGACGATCGACGCGGGGCGCTGGGGCTTCGATGTCCAGGCGGTCCACACCGACCGCACGGGGCCCTACACGAGCTGGCCGGCCGACGCCGTCGGGGCGCTGCGCGCCGCGGGGTTCGATCGCGGCGGCGCGCAGGTCAGCTTCACCGGCTCGTTGATGGAGAACCTCGACGCGCTGGAAGCCGCCGGCCGGGGTTTCTCCGGCTGGAAGGAGCCGTGGCGCGCGGCCGGGGCGTGGCGCACGCCCGGCGGCCATCCGGCGCTCGACCTGGTGCAGATCGGCCACTTCCACCCGCTGTCCGCGCTGATCCCGCCGGAGGATCTGGTGCTGCAGCTCCGGCTCCGGGCGCTCGCCGTCGAGCGTCGTTTCCCGGGCTACCCGGTCTCGCGCGGCCTGTTCCCGCCCGAAACCGCGTTCAGCGTGCGGATGATCCCGGCGCTGGTCGAGGCGGGGGTGGAGTGGGTGGTGGTCGACAACGTCCATTTCGACCGGACCCTGCCGGACTATCCGTACACGCCGTCGTCGAATCTTCCGCCGCCGAACCGCGCCGATGTGCGGAACGCGGCGGCGACGGGTTGGGAGGCGCTGGAGGGGATCTGGGCGCCGTCGCCGGTCGCCGCGCCGTGGGGTTACCGGCCGCACCGGGCGAGGTACCTCGACCCGGCGACGGGGGTGCCGAGCGAGATCGTCGTGGTGCCCGGGGCGCGCTACGAGGGGAACGAGGACGCGCGCGGCGGGTTCGGCGCGCTGAACTACGAGGGGGTGCTGTCGCAGCTCGAGCCGTACAACACCGACCCGGCGCATCCGATGCTGGTCGTCCTGCACCACGACGGCGACAACTACGGCGGCGGCACCGACTCGTACTACCACTCCAACTTCGCCGCCTTCGTCTCCTGGCTGCAGGCCAACCCCGCGCGCTTCCAGCCGATCACGATCCAGGAGTACCTCGATCGCTTCCCGCCCCCGGCCGACGACGTGATCCACGTCGAGGACGGGTCGTGGAGCGGGGCCGACAACGGCGACCCGGAGTTCCTCAAGTGGAACGGCGACCCCGGCGCCGACGGGTACTCGCCCGACCGCAACTCGTGGGCCGTGATGACCGCCGCCGCGAACCGGGTGCACACCGCCGCCGCGGCGCTGCCGGCCGCGACCCCGGCCGAGGTGCTCGACGGCAGCACCGCGATCGGTCGCGCCTGGCGCGCCCTGCTCACCGGCCAGACGAGCTGCTACTGGTACTGGGACGGCGCGGAGGGGGGCCGCTGGGACGCGCACCCGACGCGGGCCGCCAACGCCGCGGCGGCCGCCGTCGAGCCGCTCCTCGCGGCCGGGAGCCGCGACATCGTCCCGCCGACGATCTACCCCCCGCAGCGCGAGCCGTACAACCCGGGCGAGATCGAATGGGGCGCCACGCCGATGCCCGAGGACGTCGAGGTCTGGACCTACGTGGACGACGTCTCGGGGCTGGCGCGGGTCGATCTGTGGTACCGCCCCGACGACGACGGCGTCCTGGACGACGCCAACGATCTGTACCTGTCCCGGCCGTGGTGCGTGCTGCCGATGACCGCCACGCCGGCGGCGCCGCGCACGGATCCGGCCCCGGCGGTCATCGCGGATCGCTACGGCGCGCTGCTGGCCGGCCTGGGCGGGCATTTCGTCGACTACTTCGTCGAGGCGCAGGACAGGGCGGGGAACGTGGCGTCCTCGCCGATCCGGCACGTCTGGATCGGGACCGGCGGCGGGCCGGGGCCTGCCGGCGTCGGCCACTACCCGGCGTCCCCCACGCGCCACGACGTCGTCACGGTCGGCGCACCCGCGGCCGGGGCGCTGCACTGGGGCATCAACGGCTGGAACGAGCCGCCCGCGGCCTACTGGCCCCCGGGGAGCCGCTCGTTCGGCGACGGCCACGCGGTCGAATCGCCGCTGGCCGGCCCCGACGCCGCCGGCCGCTACGTCGTGGCGCTCGGGCCGTTCGACGGCGCCGTGCGAGTCGACCGGCTCGACTACGTGATCCACTACGCCGACGGCCGCTGGAGCAGCCCCGACATCCTCGTGCCGATCGACAACGAACCGGGCGAGGCTCCGCACGTCGAGCTGGTGGAGCCGGCCGACGGCGCCGCCGTCTCCGGCACCGTCCG
Organism: Myxococcales bacterium; assembly: GCA_012797735.1. GTDB lineage: Bacteria > Myxococcota_A > Polyangia > DRWM01 > JAAZOP01 > JAAZOP01. The sequence goes on along the minus strand of JAAZOP010000514.1, from coordinate 11,299 downwards.
GCTGCTCGCCGCCGCCGGCGACGACGAGGGGCCGCCGCGGGTCGAGTTCCTGGTCGATGGAATCGTGGTCGCCACCGTGGCGGCCCGTCCGTACGAGGCGACGTGGGACACGGGCGGCACGCCGGCGGGGAGCCATGTGGTCGTCGCGCGGGCGATGGACGGCAGCGGGCACGTCGCCGAGGATTCCGCATCGGTCACGGTCGGCGGAACCGGACCGCTGGAGTGCACGACCGTCTGGGACGGCGACGGCAGCCTGCCGGTCGCGGACGCGGACGCGGACGCGGACGGCGACGGCGATGCGGACGCGGACGGCGGCGCCGACACCGGCGCGGACGTCGAGACTTCGGACGGCGGACCGGGCGACGGAAACGACACGGTGGCGGACGGAGGAGGCGAAGGGTCCGGCGCCGGTTGCTCGTGCCGTGTGCCGCCGATGCGCGGCCGGCGCCCCGGCCTGCCGGCGCTGCTGGCGGTCGTCCTCGTGCTGCGCCGCCGCCGCTGAGGCCGGCACCCCTGGATGCATCGGCCGGCACGACGCCAGGAGGAAGCCGTTCGCCGCCCGCCGGGGTTCCGGGGACCGCGCGGCGCCTCGTCCATGGTTTCGCCCGAGACGGCGGACAGGGGGTCCGGGGGGGACGCGGCGGCCGCTCCGATCGTGACGTCCGGTTCCCGGCCTTGCGCACGGTCGGACGGTCCCCCGGAGGAACGGAAGCGCCGGCGCGGGTGTGGACGAATCGCAACAGACACCGCGGCGGATCGGACATCCGTGTCCCGGCGGGAAACCGCGGAACGGAGCCGGCACCGGCGCCGCGCGCGTCCCGCCGCCCGGAATCGCAGGACTTCGCCGGCCGGCCGGCGCGGCGGCACGCCGGTTGCACGAAGCCGCAGAGCCGCGAGCAGGAGGGATCATGCGCAAGAGAGTGGTCTGGGTCGTCCTGGTCGCCGGGCTGTTGGCCGGTTGCGCGCCGATGACGCAGTACCGCCGGTCGGCGTTGACGCCGGCCCCGTCGGCCCCGGCGTGGCACGGCGAGCCGGTGGGGGCGCAGCGGGTGGAACTCGGTGCGCAGATGAGCGGCCGGGTGGTGGAGGAACGCCTGGTCGCGGAGGTCGGAGACCCGGCGCTGTGGATTCCGACGTTCGAGGTCGGCGCCACGGTGATGGGAGGCATCACCGACTGGCTCGACCTCGGCGGCGTGTTCCAGTACAGCCATGTGGAGATGGCGACGCCGAACGTGGTCGGGACGCCGCCGCTGCCGGGGGACGCCAACGACGTCTGGTCGTTGGGTCCGCAGATCGGGATGGGCGGCAAGTTCCTCGACGGCAAGCTGTTCGCGGGCGGGTACCTGGCGTTGCAGTACGTGGCCTTGCCGTGGGCCACGTGGGAACTGCAGTCCGACCGCAGCTACGCCCTGGTCGACAGCGGATTCGACCAGGGGTTGTTGTACCGGATCGGGGCGTTTTTCGGCGGCCGGCCCGACCCGCTGGTGGCGTTGTACGCCGGCCTGGTGGTCACCTCGAGCTGGGTGAACATCGGGTTCTCCGACGAGGAGGCGTCGGGCTCGACGCTGGAGCAGGACGTCCCATCGCTGCTGCCGCTGGTCGGCGCGCACCTCGATCTCGGCCCCTACGCGCCGCTGTTCCTCCGCTCGACGATGACCTTCCCGATCGATTCCGCCGCGGCGGACTACTTCCCGATCGGTTGGGACGTGTCGCTCGGGGTGAAGTTGTAGGTCCCGCGCAGCGCCGACCTTGACCTCCGCAGGGGTTCGGGACACGATCTCCTTCGTCACGCGCTCCGCGCGGGAGGGGAGAGTTGATGGCGACCAGCCGATCCGCCGCAGCGGTCCTGGGGGGAGGCGCGCTGCTGCTCACCGGCTGCTCGCTGGTCGTCGAGCTGCACGACCTGGAGTGGGAGGACGCGGACGGGGAAACCTGGGACGAGGCGGACGGTGGCGTCGAGGCGGGGGACGAGGGGACCGGGTGCGACCCGGCCGACTGCACCGCCCGCTGTGCCGCCGCCGGCTATCCGCGCGGCGATTGCAGTACGACCGGCGCCTGCCTCTGCAGCGACGAGGTCCCGTGCGGAAACGGCGTTGTGGACGAGGGCGAGGAGTGCGACGACGGCAACCGCGACACCGGCGACGGCTGCTCGCCGGCGTGCCGGCGCGAGTTCTGCGGCGACGGCGTCGTCGGTACCCTGCTTCCCGTCGGCGACGGGTTCGAGTCGGGCGGCTTGGCCGCGCTCCCGTGGGTGCCGGACGAAACGTACGGGTGGGGCGTCTACGACACGCGCCGCCACACCGGATCGTATTCGCTCGTCTCGCGCAACAGCGGTGTCGCCGGCTCCACCGCCTCGGTCGCCCTGCGTGCCTCCACGGGTGGCCGCATCTGCTTCTGGTACGGCGGCGTGTCCGAGGCCTGCTGCGACGTCTTCCACTTCGAGATCGATGACACAGTGGTGTTCCGACGCAGCGGAAACCACCTCGAATGGACCGAGTTCTGTGCGGACGTCGAGGACGGCCCGCACGACTTCGAATGGCGCTACGTCAAGAACGACACAGTCGACATCGGGGCGGACGCCTTCTGGATCGATGACGTCACGCTTGTGCCCGGTCGCGTCGAGGAGTGCGACGACGGCAACGCCAGCAACGAGGACGCGTGTCTGGCCGACTGTCGCAACGCCTTCTGCGGTGACGGGTTCGTCCGGGCGGACACCGAGGAGTGCGACGGCGCATCTCCGCGAACCTGCTGGACCCCCTGCCGGTCGCTCGGCTTCGAGGAGTGCGTCGGGTGCCGCTGGTCGGGGCTGTGCGAGGCTCCCGCCGACGTCTGCAACGGGGCGGACGACGACTGCGACGGGGTGACCGATGAGGGGTTCACCTGCCGGGCGGGGGCGACCGAGTCGTGCACGACCACCTGCGGTTCAATCGGCTCGCGCGTCTGCTCGGCGGGCTGTGTCTGGGGCGCGTGCGCGCCGCCGGCGGAGGTGTGCAACGGGGCGGACGACGACTGCGACGGCACCACCGACGAGACGTTCGCGTGCGTGCAGGGCTCGACCGGCGCCTGCACCACCACGTGCGGCTCGACCGGCACCCGCGTCTGCTCCGCGAGTTGCGCGTGGGAATCCTGCGTGCCGCCGGCCGAGAGTTGCAACGGGGCGGACGACGACTGCGACGGCGCTTGCGACGACGGATTCGAGTGCTGCGCGAGGTCGGGGGCGACTTGCGCGACCACGTGCGGCTCGACCGGCACCCGCGTCTGCTCCACGAGCTGCACGTGGGGATCCTGCGTGCCGCCGGCCGAGAGTTGCAACGGGCTGGATGACAACTGCGACGGGATGACCGATGAGGGGTTCACCTGCCGGGCGGGGGCGACCGAGTCGTGCACGACCGCGTGCGGTTCGAACGGCGCGCGGAGTTGCTCGGCGGGCTGTGTCTGGGGCGCGTGCGTGCCGCCGGCGGAGGTGTGCAACGGGGCGGACGACGACTGCGACGGCACCACCGACGAGACGTTCGCGTGCGTCCTCGGCGCGTTCGAGGCCTGCAGCGTGGGCTCATGCACGGGCTCGCGGACCTGCCAGGCCGGGTGCACGTGGGGCGCGTGCGCCGTCTTGGCGACCGAGCTGTGCAACGGGGTGGACGACGACTGCGACGGCGCCACCGACGAGACGTTCGCGTGCGTGCAGGGCTCGACCGGCGCCTGCACCACCACGTGCGGCTCGACCGGCACCCGCGTCTGCTCCGCGAGCTGCGCGTGGGAATCCTGCGTGCCGCCGGCCGAGAGTTGCAACGGGCTGGATGACAACTGCGACGGGATGACCGATGAGGGGTTCACCTGCCGGGCGGGGGCGACCGAGTCGTGCACGACCGCGTGCGGTTCGAGCGGCTCGCGGAGTTGCTTGGCGGGCTGTGTCTGGGGCGCGTGCGAGCCACCGGCGGAGGTATGCAACGGGGTGGATGACGACTGCGACACGGCAAGCGACGACGGTTTCGACTGCTGCGCGGGCGGTGTTCGTGCGTGTCCGACGTCCTGCCGCTCGACCGGAGTCCAGGTCTGCTCTGAGGCCTGCGTCTGGGGGACCTGCTACCCTCCCGGCGAGAGTTGCACAAACGGAGTGGACGACGACTGCGACACCCTAGCCGACGCCGCGGATCCCGACTGCACCGGCGGCGGCGTCTGCGCCGGCTCGATCGCGATCGGGTTCCCCGGCGGGCGCTACACCGCTTCGCTCACGCCCCTCGGTCACACCGGATCTTGCGGCGATGGGGGCGGAGCGGAGGCCTCCTTTCATTTCACCCTGCCGGTCACCGCCGACGTCTTCCTGTCGACGCACCAGACGACGGGCATCGATACCGTGCTGTACGTCCGCTCGACGGGCTGCGCCGGGGTGGAGGTCGGGTGCAACGACGACGCCGACGGCCTTGCCACGTCGCGTCTCCAGCTCGCCAGTCTCGCGGCGGGCACCTACGCCGTTCTCGTCGACACTCCGACCGGCGTGACAGCCGGCACTGTCACGCTCGACGCGTACATCACCGGGCCGAGTGCGGCCTCTGACCGGTGCGGTCGCCCGACCTTCCTGCCGGCCGGAACGACCTCGCTCTCCGGTAGCGTCCTTGGCTACACGAACGACTACACCAACACGGTCGTCGCCGGATGCCCGCACACGGCCCTACGGGAGGACCGCGTCTACTACTTCTATCTGCCCGCGGCGCGGGCCGTGACCGTCGACGGTTGCGCCGATGCGCCGAACAGCTTCGACCAGATCGTCTACGTCCGGTCGATCTGCACCGACGGAGCCGCCGGGAACCAGGTCGCGTGCAACGACGACGATTCCTGCGCCGGCGACCCCACCCTCTGCGACTCCGGCCACTACAATTCCGGTTTCACCGCCACGCTCGGCCCCGGCCTCTACTACCTCTTCATCGATGGATGGAAGTTCGCCGAGGGACACGTCTGCAACGAGAGAGGCGGCTATCAGTTCACGATCAGCGGACTGTAGGCGGCCTGGCCGGGCGCGCTTGACCCGCTCCCTCCCGGGGCCGACAATCGAATCGAGCCGAGGCGTGGTCGCCGGCCGGGTTTCGCCGGCGGAGGCCTGCGACGGTCGCGGCCGGCACCGGGAGGCGCGCGCGGGCGGCGGTGCGCCGTTGGAGGACGACCGGATGGCGCTGAGTCCAGGCCACATCATCGACCGGAAGTACCGGATCGTCCGCCTGGTCGGTGAGGGGGGGATGGGGGCCGTCTACGAGGCGGAGCACACGTTCCTGGGCCGCCGCGTGGCGCTCAAGCTGCTCGGCGGCGACTTCGCCCAGGACGTCGAGGCCGTCCGGCGGTTCTACCGCGAGGCGCAGGCGGCGGCCCGGATCGGCCACGAGAACATCTGCGAGGTGAGCGACGTCGGCCAGACTTCGGAGGGTCTGCCGTACATCGTCATGCAGCTCCTCCAGGGGCGGCCGCTCTCCGTCGTCATCGCGGAGGCCGCGCCGCTCCCGGTCGGTCGCGTCGTCGACATCGCCCACCAGACGCTCGAGGCGCTCGGCGCCGCCCACGCCGCCGGCATCGTCCACCGCGACCTGAAGCCGGACAACATCTTCCTCACCACCGTCGGCGGCCGGAAGGACTTCGTCAAGTTGCTCGACTTCGGCATCTCCAAGATGCGCTCGGCCGGCGCCACCTCCAGGCTCACGGTCGATGGGATGATCCTCGGCACCCCGCAGTACATGTCGCCCGAACAGGCGCGCGGAGACACCGACGTCGACGGTCGGGCCGACATCTGGGCCGTCGGCGTCGTGCTGTTCGAGATGCTGACCGGGCGGCTCCCGTTCCAGGGCGACAACTACAACAAGGTCCTGTACGCCGTGCTCACGGCGCCCGTGCCGCGGCCGCGATCGCTGCGCCCGGGCCTGGCTTCCGAGATCGAACTCGTCCTGCTGCGCGCCCTCGACCGCGACCTCGACCGGAGGTTCCGCACCACCACCGAGTTCTCCGACGCCCTGCTCTCCGCCTGGATGGGAACGCCCGAATCCGGTTTCGCCGTCCGCGTCGCGCCGTCCGAGCCACCTCGACGGGAAACCCGCACGCTCCTCGGCGAGCCCGAGGCGCCGCCGCCCGCCGACGGCCCGACCGACGTCGCTCCCGAGAAGGCGCTGGTCGGCGTCGGTCGTTCGTCACCGACCGCCTCGCCCGTTGCGGCGCGTGTTCCCGCCGTCCCGGCGTCCGCCGCCCCCGGCGGCGGCGACGGGACCGCCTCGGAGGTCTTCCGGCTGGAGGCGATGGCTGCGAGGGCCGATCCGTCGAGTTCCAGCACGATTCCCACCGAATCGATGCTCCGCCCCATCCCGGGCCTCACCCCCGGGACGCCGTTCGGCGCGGCCCTTCCCGTTCCCGCGCGCCGTGCCGCGCCGGTCGCCGCCGCGCCGCCGGCGGGGATTCCGGAGGATGTGCCGACCGACATCCGGTCGGCCGGCGCGGCGGCGCAGGGAGCGCGGGCCGGGCGGCACGCCGGCGGGATCTCGGCGGACGAGGCGTCGACCGATCTCGCCGCGCCGTCGGTGGCGCGGGCCGGGATGCACGCCAGCGGACGTTCTGCAGACGAGGCTCCGACCGATCTCATGCCGCCGCCGGAGACGGCGCAGGCCCCGCGAGCCGCGGTCGTCCCGAGCGGGATCTCGGTGGACGACGCGCCGACCAGCTTCGTGGCGACGCCGGCGGGCACGCACGCGGAGCCGACGGGGGCGCGGGTCGTCCCCTCCAGCCGGAGCGCGGCCGCGTCCGTTCTGCCGGTCGCCGCCGCGTCCGCCGTGCTGGTCATGATCCTGGTCTTCCTGATTGTGTGGTTCCGCGGCGGCTCGCGGGAGGACCGACCACCGGCCGGGTCGCCCGCTCCTGTCGCCGTCTCGGCATCCCCCGTTCCAGTAGCCGGGCCGGCGACCCTTCGAACCGCTTCGCCGCCGTCCACCGGCTCGGGTCCTTCGCCGGTCGCGGCGGCGGCCGGCGCCGATACCGGCGCTCCGCTCGACGCGGAAACCGTGGGTCAGGTCGCCACGGCGGCGGGCGATGCCGGCGCGAAGCCCGGTGCGTCGGAGCCGCTGTCCGACGCCGGCGCCGGACCCGGTTCGGAACCGGCGCCGGCGAAGACCGAGCCCGACACCGACCCCGACGCCCGCGATGCCGGCGTGCGGCGGTCGCGGTCGCCGGGAACCCCCCCCGGCGGGTCCGGGACCTCGGTGCCGGGCGGTTTCCCGGACTTCGTCTCGCCGCCGGTCCTGGGGACCGGCACCCTGACCGTGGTGACGGTGCCGACGACCGAGGTGTGGATTGACGGGGCGTCCATCGGTCGCACGCCGATCTTCGACCGGGAGCTTGCGGCCGGGTCGCACGGCATCACCTTCGTGAACGAGGCGTACGGCGTCCGGTGGACCGAGCGGATGGTGATCCAGGAGGGCCGCAACACGCTGATCCGGCGGACGCGGGAGCAGATGGGGGGGGCGAGCGCGGCGGGCGCGGTCGACGCCGGGGGTCGTGGGCCGGCCGTGGACGTCCCGGCGGTGACCGACGCGGGGATCCGGACGCGCCCGCGGGACGTGCGATGAGCGGGGGGCGGCGGTTCCGGGCCGGGTCGCACGGCGCTTGCACGGGGCGCGATCGCGGGGAATGATGTCTCCGCGGCGCTGGCACGGCGCGCCGCCGGAGGTCTGCCGATGCACCGTCCCACGGTTCCCCGCACCTCGACCCCCCGCCGGTCCGGACCGGCCCTGGTCGCGCTGCTTGTCGCCGCCGTCGTTCCGTCCGGCTGCGGGGACGACGACGCCGGCTGCACACCGTTCGACGTCCGGAACTGCAGCTGTTCCGACGGCACCACGGGCGTCCAGTCCTGCTCGGCGGACGGCGCGGAGTGGGGCGCATGCTCCTGCAGCGGCGCGGACGCCGACGCGGACGGCGACGCGGACGGCGGCCCCGAGGACGGCCGCGAGGGCGAGACGGACGGAACGGAGGCGGAGGTCGATGTCCCGGACGTGCCGCCGCCGCCGCCGTGCGACGAGATCACGTTCTCCTACCGCAACGCGACGGCGACCAGCGTCTGGCTCACCGGCACCTGGACCGGCTGGGCCGCCACGGTCGCCGCCGGCGCGATCCCGATGACGCGCGGCGCGGGCGACCTGTGGGAAGTGACGACGACGATCGAGGAGCACGGCCGGCACGAGTACAAGTTCATCCTCGACGGGACGACCTGGGTCCACGACCCCGACAACCCGGAGCGGGTCGACGACGGGTACGGCGGCTACAACAGCGTGATCTACGTCTGCGAGGAGGCGTGCGATCCGGCGGAGTTCGACTGGCGGGACGCGGTGCTGTACTTCGCGATGATCGACCGGTTCTCCGACGGCGACGGCGTCCGGCAGACGGTGCCGGGGGCCACGGACGGTCCGGCGGACGGTCCGAGCGGCCAGTACATGGGCGGCGACCTCCAGGGGGCGATCGATCGGATCGACTACCTGGCCGACCTCGGCGTCACCGCGCTCTGGATCTCGGCACCCTACGAGAATCGGAACAGCGCCGGGGCGGCGATCGACCCGGCGTCCGACGCGCACATGTACTCGGGCTATCACGGCTACTGGCCCTCGCCGGAGAACATCAGCTACGCCGACCCGCGCAACCCGGCGCCGCGGCCGCGGGTGGAGTCGAGGATCGGCACCGAGGCCGACCTGCGGGCGCTGGTCGCGGCCGCGCACGATGCCGACAGCGCCAACGGACACGGGATCAAGGTCCTGTTCGACTACGTGATGAAGCACGTCGACACCGAGAGCGGCCTGTACGCCGCGCACGGCGACTGGTTCGTCCGCGACGGCGCCTCGTTCGCCCTGTGCGGGCCGCGCAACCTGTGGGACGACCCGTACTGGGGCACCCGCTGCGCCTTCACCGACTACCTCGCCCCGCTCGATTTCTACAACCCGGTCGTCCGCCGCTGGTCCGTCGATGACGCGCTGTGGTGGGCGACGACCTTCGGCATCGACGGCTACCGGCTCGATGCGATCAAGCACGTGCCCCTCGACTGGCTCACCGAACTGCGGGCGCGACTGGGGTCCGACCTTCCCGGCCCGGCGGGCGGCCGCTTCTATCTCGTCGGTGAGACCTTCTCCTACGACGACCCGGGCCTGATCCGCACCTTCGTCGACCCGGAGACGATGCTCGACGGCCAGTTCGACTTCCCGCTCAAGGCCCGGCTGTGCGAGGCGGTCTTCACCCCCGGCGGCCGGCTCGACACCCTCTCCGGCTGGATGGACGGCAACGACTGGTTCTACGGGTCGCGCGCGATCATGTCGACCTTCATCGGCAACCACGACATCCCGCGGGCGATCCACTTCGCCAGCCGCCAGATCGGCAACTGCCGCGAGGGCTCGTGGGTCGGCAACGCCTGGACGAGCGACTATCGCCAGCCGGCCGAGTCGGCGCCCTACGAGCGGCTCGCGGTGGCGTTCGCGATCCTGATGACCAACCCCGGGATCCCGCTGATCTACTACGGCGACGAGATCGGCCTGGCCGGCGGCGGCGACCCGGACAACCGCCGGATGATGGTCTGGGACGACGGGGCGCTCCACGCCGGCCAGCGCGCCCTGCGCGCCAGCGTCCGGGCCCTGGCCCGGCTGCGCGCCACCCATCCGGTCCTCGGACGCGGCCGCCGCGAGACCGTCTCGGTGGACCAGGACACCTGGGTCTACCGGCGCACCGGTTGCGGCGCCGACCAGGACCTCGTCGTGGCGATCAACCGGGCCGACGACTCCCGCAGCGTGACGATCCCGGCGGGCTCGTACACCGACCTCGTCGCCGGCACGCCCGTCGAAGGCGGGGCGCGGTCGCTCCCCGCCCGCAGCTTCCTGGTGCTGGGCCGGCGCTGACCCCGCCGCCGCTCCCCGGCGCCGGCCTTCCCCGGCGCCCGCGCCTCGGCCGTCCGCCCCCTTCGGCGGCGAGCCGATTGACCGGCCGCGCGCGCGCGCTATCCTGCAGGACCGCGGGACGTCGCGGACGCCATGGCCGGACGAACGATCGCGATTGGGGACGTGCACGGCGAGGCCGAACACCTCGAGCGGCTCTGGTCCCGCCTCCCGGCGCTCGACCGCGAAGACACCGTGGTCTTCCTCGGCGACTACATCGATCGCGGCCGCGGTTCCCGGGTCGTCCTGGAACGGTTGATGCGGTGGCACGAGCGGACGCCGGCGCGGCTGGTGTTTCTGCGGGGCAACCACGAGGCGGGCTGGCTCAAGGTGGTGGACGGCGGCGGCTGGCCGGGCTTCGTCGTGCCGCCGAACAACGGGTGCTGGCAGACCGCGGTCGCCTACGGCGTCCCGCTCGAGGACCCGGAGGAGCCCGGCCGGGCGTTCTACGCCGCCCTGCTGGCCGGGTCGTTCTTCCCGCGGGAACACCTGGACTGGATGCGGAAGCTCGACTGGTACTACGAGGATGCGCACGCGATCTACGTGCACGCCGGGTTGCCCAGGATCGACGGCCGGTTCGTGCACCCGGCCGAGGAGCTCGGCCACCCGGACCTGGTCTGGCAGCGCGACCTCGAGTTCTTCCGCGGCTACCGGGGCAAGCGCGTCGTCTGCGGGCACACGGCCACGGTGCAACTCCCCCAGGAGCTGTCGACCTACACGCCCGACGACCCCACCGACACCTGGATCCGCGGCGACGTGATCGTCGTCGACACCAAGTGCGGCAAGCGCGACGGGTATCTGAGCGCGATCGAACTGCCGGCGTTGCGGGTCTACGAATCGCGCTAGCGCACGCCGCCGGCGGGGCGGCGGCCGGCGGCACCCGTGGTCGCTTCGGAGGTCGGGTCGCCGCGGAGGAGGAAGGACGATGACGCAGGCGGGACGGACGAAGCTCGCGGTGGGCGACGCGGCGGAGTGCTCCAAGACGATCGGGGAGCACGACGTGTACGCGTACGCCGGCCTGACCGGCGACTTCAATCCGGTGCACGTCGACGAAGTCGCCGCGGGACGCTCGCGCTTCGGCACCCGCGTGGCCCACGGCATGCTCGCGGCCGGGCTGTTCTCCGCCATCCTCGGGACGAAGCTGCCGGGCCCGGGGACGATCTACCTCGGCCAGGAGTTGCGGTTCGTCGCCCCGGTCCGTTTCGGTGACACCGTGACCGCTCGCGTCGAGGTGCTCGAGCTGCGGGCGGACAAGCCGATCGCCGTGCTGCGCACCCGGGCGGTCAACCAGCGGGGGGAAACGGTGATCGAGGGGAAGGCGACGGTGCTGCTGCCGGAGGGATGAACGACCGCCGGCGCGGCGGCGG
>JAAZOP010000513.1 GCA_012797735.1 Myxococcales bacterium | reverse complement strand
TCGAAGCCGCCACGAAGGCCGACCGGAAGGACTGACGGGCGCCGCGAGGCCGCCGCCCTACAACACCCCGTGGATGTCCGCCGCCAGGGCCGCCCCGCGGTTGGCGATGCGGACCAGACGCTCCAGGTCCCGGCCCGCGACCGCTTCGCGGACCGCGCCGACCGAGGCGTCGAACGCCGCGACCTGCTGCCGGCCGCCGGCCGCCAGCACCTGCGCCCGCACCGCGAGCCACGCCCGCTCCAGCTCCCGCGCGTGCGCGGCCGCCGACGCGAGGTCGCCGGCCAGCCCGTCGAGCGCCAGTTCGCGCTGGAGATAGTCGAGATGCAACGTGTCGGGCGGCAGCCCGGGACGATAGAACGACACCAGCGCCGCCGTCGCCCCGATCACCCCGTTCGCCGCCCGCGCCATCGCCAGCGGGTCGTCGTCCCGACGCGTCACCGACCAGCGCAACGCGGTGACCGCCGCGCCGACCGCGCCCACCGCCTCGGCCGGCGCCCCGTCCGACTCGACCCGCCGCCGCGCCTCGCGCCACGCCTGCTCCACCCGCCCCGGACCGGCGAACGCCACCTCGTCGTTCCCCATCACCACCTGTTCGTACACCGCCGCCGCCTCCGCCCGCACCTCCTGCAAGGGCGGCGGCATGCCCCGCAACACGGGTCCCCCGGCCGTCTGAACCGTTGTTCCGCACCCGAGCACGCCGAGGATTCCGAGCGTGACGAGCGGGAGGGAGGTCGCCTGCCGGCGCATCTCGTCCACCTCCTCTCCCCCACCCGTTCCTCAGTGTCCGGGCGAAGGAAGCCGGTTCATCGTTCCATCCGACTTCGATTTTTCTTGCCAGGTCGGGCCCGCGTAAGCATACTCCGTGCCGCGAGAACCCTGGGACCCATCCGTCATGGATGTTCGCGGATACCACCACCGAAGGAACTGCCGGTCGCCGGCGACGGCGGCCGTTTCCGATACCGGTCGGATGCCGGCGGGACCGCGTGCGGGTCGTTGCCCCGCGGCCGCGCCGGCCGTCGACCCAGGCGGATCACCTCGGCGGGTCGAGCACAAGCGAGCAATTCCGCGGCGGTAGAGACGAGACGCCGGTCGTTCCGGCGCCTCCCGGGTTCCGGGGACGGGTCGTTCGCACGGCGCGGGCGACCCCACCGTGGTCTCCGGCCGGGATGACTCGTCCCGACCGGTTGCGCGCGCGGACTTCCGGACGCCTCGGCGTCCGGACCGGGCGCTGACAGATGGGAGGCGAGCGATGTGGTGGGCGTACCTGTTGGCCGCCCTCGTCGCCGCCGCGATCGCCTGGGCCGTCGCCTCGGTCGTGTACAAGCGCGACCGGGACAGGGCCCAGGACGAGGCGCGCCGGGAGGCGGAACGGCTCCTGGCAGAAGCGCGGCGGGAAGGCGAGGAACTGAAGCGCAAGGCGGAGCTCGACGCGAAGGAACACCGGCTGCGCCTGCAGGCCGAGTTCGAGGAGAAGACGCGGGTCACCCGCGAGGAGCTGCAGCGGTTCGAGGAACGGCTGCTCAAGCGGGAGGAGAACCTCGAGAAGAAGAACGAACTCCTGGCCCAGCGCGAGAACGAACTGTCCCGCAAGGAGAAGGAGATCGCCAAGCGGGACCAGTCGAGCGCGGACCGGGCGAAGGAGATCGATCGGCTCGTCGCCGAACAGAAGAAGAAGCTCGAACAGGTGGCCGGACTGTCGGCCGACGAGGCCAAGAAACAGGTGATCGAGAAGATCGCCGACGAGGCGCGCCGGCTGGCGGCCAAGGAGGTCAAGGCGGCCGAGGACCAGGCGAAGGAGGAGTCCGAGAAGGCCGCCCGGCGCATCATCGGCATCGCGATCCAGCGCTACGCCGGCGAACACGTCGCCGAACGCGCGGTGACGACGGTCACCCTGCCCAACGACGAGATGAAGGGCCGGATCATCGGCCGCGAGGGCCGCAACATCCGCGCGATCGAAGCGGCGACCGGCACCGAACTGGTCGTCGATGACACCCCCGAGACCGTCGTCATCTCCGGCTTCGACCCGCTCCGCCGCGAGGTCGCCCGCCTGGCCCTCGAACGACTGATCGCCGACGGCCGCATCCATCCGACCCGGATCGAAGAGGTGGTCGCCAAGGCCCAGGAAGAGGTCGACAAGGCCGTCAAGGACGCCGGCGAGCGCGCCGTCCTCGAGGCCGGCATCGGCCGCATCCACCCCGAACTGGTCAAGACGATCGGGGCGCTCAAGTACCGCTACAGCTACGCCCAGAACGTCCTCCAACACTCGCTGGAAGCGTCCTTCATCGCCGGCCTGATGGCCGCGGAGCTCGGGCTGCCCGTCAAGCCGGCCCGCCGCGCCGGCCTCCTGCACGACATCGGCAAGGCGGTGTCGCACGAGGTCGAGGGGTCGCACGCCGTGGTCGGCGCGCAGATGGCCCGCAAGTGCGGCGAGGAACCGATGATCGTCAACGCCATCGCCTCGCACCACGAGGACGAGCCGCCCGAGTCGCTGCTGGCGCACCTCGTCGCCGCCGCCGACGCCGTCTCCGGCGCCCGCCCCGGCGCCCGCCGCGAGTCGCTCGAACGCTACGTCAAGCGCCTGGAGGACCTGGAGCGGATCTGCCAGTCGTTCCAGGGGGTCGACAAGTCGTACGCCCTGCAGGCCGGGCGCGAGGTGCGCGTGATGGTCAAGGCCGACCAGGTCGACGACGCGATGTCGGCGCTGCTGTCCCAGGAGATCGCGAAGAAGATCTAGTCCTCGCTGACCTACCCGGGCCAGATCAAGGTCACCGTGATCCGCGAGACCCGCGCCGTGCAGTACGCCAAGTAGCCCGCGCGAAGGGGAAGGACGCCCGGTGACGATCGACCGCCCCGACCTCCTGCCGCCGGTCCCCGCGGGCGCCACCCGCGTCGCCCTGCTCGGCGACATCGTCGGCAAGACCGGCCGTCGCGCCGCCCGCGCGGCCGTCGCGCCGCTCCGCCGCGCCGGCGTCGCCTTCCTCGCCGCCAACGCCGAGAACGCCTCGGGGGGCAACGGCTGCGCCGCGCGCGAGGCCCGCGACCTGCTCAACGCCGGCTTCGACGCCCTCACGATGGGCAACCACGTCTGGAAGCACAAGGACCTCCTGCCCCTGCTCGAGGCCGACCTCCGCGTCCTGCGACCGCTCAACTTCCCCCCGGGCACGCCGGGACGCGGACACGCCAGCTTCGACCTCCCCGGCGGCGCCCGCCTGCTCGTCGTCAACCTGATCGGCCGCACGCGCCTCGAGCCGACCGCCTGCCCGTTCCGCACGATGGACGACCTGCTGGCCGAGGCGGGCGGGCCGGGACCCGACCCGCCGCCCGACGCGACAGAGCCCCGACCGGCCGTGCTGGTCGATTTCCACGCCGACGCCACCGCCGAGAACCACGCCCTCCGCTGGTACCTCGACGGCCGCGTCACCGCCGTGCTCGGCACCCATACCCACGTCCAGACCTCCGACGCCGAGGTCACGCCGCGCGGCACCGGCTACGTCACCGACATCGGCTGCTGCGGCGCCTGGCCGTCCGTGATCGGCTTCGACCCGCAACCGGTCCTGGCCAAGTACCTCACCCTGCGACCCCACCCCTACGTCCCGGCCGAAGGCCCCGGCCGCGCCGAAGGCGCCGTGCTCGACCTCGACCCGACCACCGGCCGCTGCCTTGCCGCCTGGACGATCCGCATGGCATAGTGCCGCCCATGTCGTTGCCCCCCGAACGACAGCTCGAAACGATCCGGCGCGGCACCGTCGACCTGATCAACGAACGCGAACTGCTCGAGAAGCTCCGCCGCGGCCGGCCGCTGGTCGTGAAGGTCGGCTTCGACCCCACCGCCCCCGACCTGCACCTCGGACACACCGTCGTGATGCGCAAGATGCGCCAGCTCCAGGACCTCGGACACACCGTGGTCTTCCTGATCGGCGACTTCACCGGCCGCATCGGCGACCCCACCGGCCGCACCAGGACCCGCCCCCCGCTCTCCGAGGAGGAAGTGCTGCACAACGCCGAGACCTACAAGACCCAGGCGTTCAAGATCCTCGACCCCGCGCGGACCGTGCTGCGGCGCAACTCCGAGTGGCTCGCGGCGCTGTCCGGCGCCGACGTCGTCCGCCTCGCGGCCCAGTACACCGTCGCCCGGATCCTCGAACGCGAGGACTTCGCCCGGCGCCTGCGGGAGAACCGTCCGATCTCGATTCACGAGTTCCTCTACCCCCTGTTCCAGGCCTACGACTCCGTCGCCCTCCGCTGCGACCTCGAAATGGGCGGCCAGGATCAGCTCTTCAACCTGGTCGTCGGCCGCGAGGTGATGAAGGGTTACGGCCTGGAGCCCC
The DNA here is from genome assembly GCA_012797735.1 of Myxococcales bacterium. Classification (GTDB taxonomy): domain Bacteria; phylum Myxococcota_A; class Polyangia; order DRWM01; family JAAZOP01; genus JAAZOP01. The sequence continues at coordinate 7,918 of JAAZOP010000513.1, read as the reverse complement.
AGTGCATCCTCACCGTCCCCGTCCTCGAAGGCACCGACGCCCGCGAAGTCGAAGGCCGCATCGCCGGCGAGAAGATGTCCAAGTCCCTCGGCAACTACGTGGCGCTCGACGACCCCCCCGAGGAGATGTACGGCAAGCTGATGTCGGTCTGCGACGGGCTGATGTGGCGCTACTACGAACTGCTCTCGGCGCTCGACGCCGGCGCGATCCGGACGCTCCGCGACGACGTCGCCGCCGGCCGCGTCCACCCGCGCGACGCGAAGGCGCGACTGGCCTTCGAACTGACCGAACGCTTCCACTCGACGGAGGCCGCCCGCGCCGCGGCCGAACGCTTCGACCGGGTGCACCGGTCGCACGAGACGCCCGACGATGTCGAGGAGCACCGGCTGCTCTCCGCCGCGCCCCTGCGCCTGTCGCGCGCCTGCGCCCAGGCCGGACTCGCATCGTCCGGCTCCGAGGCGCAACGGCTGATCGTCGCCGGCGGCGTCGAGGTGGACGGCCGCCGCGTCGCCGACAAGGACGCCACCCTCGAGCCCGGCCGGACCTACCTGGTGCGGGTCGGCAAGCGCCGCTTCGCCCGCATCGCGGTCGTCCCGCCCGAAACGTGAGGTTCGCCATGCCGCGTTGCATCGCCCTCGCCCTTCTCGCCGCCCTGCTCGCCGGGCCCATCCGCCCCGCCGCCGCCGACCCGGGCGCGCTGGCCGTGGCGGACGCCCCCGCCGCCGGCTTCGGCCCCTGGGGCCTGCTGCTGTCGGTGAACTACGACGACGACGACGAGAACGGGCGGCTCGACCACCGCCAGAGCCCCCCGGCGCCCGAGGACGACGACGTGCGCCGCCTGCTCCCGGCCCTCCCCGACGGCACCGCGACCGTGGCGCTCGAGGCCGACGGCGCGGAACGCATCCGACTGCACGCCGCCGGCCGCCCGGTGGCGCTCCCCGGTTCCGTCGCGGCCGCCGACGCCGCCGAACTGCTCCTCGACGGCGTCGCCGCCTCCCGCGCGGCCGCCGACGTGGTCCTGCGCGCCCGGTTCCTCGACGCGGGCGGCGCCGCGCTCGGACGGGCCGAACTCCCGATCACCGTGATCGGCGTCGCCCTGCTCGACGCCGCGAACGGGATCCTCGACCCGACGCGCGCCTCGGCGCAGATCTCCAACGAGATCACCAACAACGAGACGCTGCCGCGCGGCAACGACTGGAACGCCCGGAGCCCCGACCCGGACAACCTGCGGGTCGAGGCGTGGCTGGCGCCGCTGGAGGACGCCACCGTCCGGCTGCGCGCGACCTCCGCCGACGGCGCGACCGTGCGCTCCGAACTGGAGCTGGCGATGGCCGGCCCCGACGGCCGCCCCGCCCGTTCGCCGTTCGTCCGCCTGGTGACCGACACGATCGATTGGACCGCCTCCGGCGTTGTCCGCCAGACGCTGCTGGCCGCCCTTCGCGACCGCATCCGCGCCGTCGTCCGCGCCCCGGACGGCCAGGAAGTCGGCACCGACCTGCGCGTCGGCCGCCCCGGCGACGAGGACGGCCCGCAGGCCGTCCGCCGCGCCCGCTGGAATATCCACTTCCTCCGTCTGGTCGCCGGCGGACCGGTGGCCCTCGGCGTCGAGGAGGAAACCGCGCGCAAGATCGGCCGCGACCAGGTCGTCGCCTCGAACGAGATCTACGCCGCCTGCAACATCACCTTCGGCGACCCGGAAGATACTCCGATCGCCATCGAAGACCCGCCCGGACCGACGCTGCTGGCGGTTTCCGACGTCGAGGCCCTGCTCAGCTCTGGCGGCGAGATCCGCTTCCGCGTCAACGGCGTGCCCGTCGGCCCGATCACCGTCCGCGCCGACTGGCCGCCGCACCAGACCGCGGGGGCGATCGCCCTGGCCGTCGAGGCCGCCGGGTTCGTCGCCGAGGTTTCCGAGAACGCGCAGGTCGACCACGGCGCCGGACGCTCGGCCGACGTCCTGATCCGCGACCGCGCGGGACGCCCCGTCACGATCACCACCGACGGCGAGCGGCCGCTGACGACCGACGGCCGCCAGACCCTGGCGATCGGCGCCGTCGATCTCACCGACCACTTGACCGAGTTCAACAACGCGACCTCCGCCGCCGGCACCCTCGAGGAACGGACCATGTACAAGGTGCTGGCCGACGACGACCCGGGAACGATCGACCTGTTCGTCGTCAACCGCTTCGCCGGCGGCGGGCGGCAGGGCGAGGCGTTCATCGAGCACGACCGCGGCATGGTCCGCAACGCCCTGGTCCTCGATCGCACCGGCATCCGGCAGACCCGCCAGGCCTGGACCCAGTCGCACGAGGCCGGTCACGTGCTGCTCGACGACCCGTACCACCCCGACAACTCCGGCCCCGACCGCCCCTGGCTGCTGATGGACGCCGACGCGTCGCTCGGCGCGGTCGATGGACCGAAGCGGCTGACCGAAGAGGAATGCGAACGGATCCGCCGCGAATCCGGCATCCACGCCTCGCCCGCGCTGCTCCGGCGCTGGGACGAGCGCCCCCCGGAACGGCGGCTCGAACCCGAGGACGTCGCGATCGATCTCGGCTACCCCCGCGACTGACTTCAGCGCGCCGCGGCGCGCTCCTCCTCGTAGCGCGCCCTGGCGCGCGCCGTCGTCGCCGTGATCAGCTCGTTCGCCCGGCTCCGCTCCAGACCGAGCCGGCGCGCCAGGTCGTGCAGCAACGCCAGCTCCTGCTCGGTCTGGACCCCATCGATGTACGTCACGAACACCGCCTGCTGCAGCAGCAACACCTTGTCGACCTCCGCCATCCCGGCGAAGTCGATCTGGTCCAGCGTCCGGCGGGTCCTGGCCCATTCGCGAATCCGCGCGGCCTCCTCCCCCATCACGCCGTAGGCGTCGAGCAGCGTCTCGATCACCTCCTGCTCGTCGTCCCCGACCCGCCCGTCGGCCCAGGCGGTGGCGATCAGCGCCTGGATCGTCTTCTCCACCGTCGCGTCCATCGTCGCCTCCCCTGCTCCCGGCCGCCCCCGGCCGGGACGACGCATCCTACCCCACGGGGCGGGGGCCGGCGCAACCGCCGGCCCGCCCGCGACCCCGCGCGGTCCAGCGGAACCGCGCGCGCCTCAACCGCCGGACGCCTGCAGGAAACGATAGTAGTGCTCGATCACCCGCCGGATGTAGCCGTGGGTCGTGGAATAGGGCGGCACACCCTGGTACCGCAGCACCGCCCCCTCCCCGGCATGGTAGCCGGCGATCGTCAACACCAGGTCGCCCTGGAACAGGTTCGCCAGATAGCGCAGGTAGCGCGTGCCGCCCAGGATGTTCTGCCGGGGATCGAACGGGTCCGTGACCTCCATCCGCGCCGCCGTCTCCGGCATCAACTGCATCAGGCCCTGCGCCCCCGCCCAGGAAACCACGTTCGGGTCGTAGTCCGACTCGACCTTGATCACCGCCCGGATGAACGCCTCCGGAATCTGGTACAGGAGCGACGCCTCGAGGATGTAGGCGTCGTAGCGCGAGTACCGGTCGGGACTGGTGTCCCGCGCCGGCACCGGCACGACCCCCTCGCGCGGGCGCCGGATCTCCGGGTCGGCGGTTTCCATGTAGCGCCGCCACGGCCGGTTGCCGTCCGGCTGGTTGGTGATGTGCATCACCCCCTGGTCGTCGACGTAGACGTAGATGTCGGCGCGGACCGCGCCGGCCGCGAGCAGGGACAGGGCGAGCAGGACGGCGGCGTGCTTGCGCATCGGTCGGAATCCATTGTACTAGCCTGCGTCGAGGAGCGCCAAGTTCCGGGGACGCGGCGGCGCTCGGGGGCGGAAGGAGCCGGGACCACGTCGAGCCATCCGGAACCGCTGTGGACGGACCACCTGGTGATCGGGTCGGGCATCTCCGGCCTGTGCTACGCCCTCGAGGCGGCCCGCACCGCCGACGTCCTCGTCCTGACCAAGGGCTCGCGCGAGGACACCGCCACGCGCTGGGCGCAAGGCGGCATCGCCTCGGCGCTCGACCCGGCCGATTCCGTCGAGGCCCACGTGCGCGATACGCTCGCCGCCGGCGCCGGTCTGTGCCACCCCGACGTGGTCCGGACGTGCGCGGCCGAAGGCCCCTCCCGCATCGCGGCGCTCGAAACGCTGGGCGTGCGCTTCTCGCGCACCGACGGCGGCGTGGACTTCGACCTGGGCCGCGAGGGAGGACACTCGGCCCGACGCATCGTCCACGCCGGCGACATGACCGGCCGCGAGGTCGAGGACGCGCTGGTGCGGGCCGCTTCCGCCCACCCCCGGATCCGGTTTCTCGAACACCACATGGCGATCGATCTGGTGCTCGAGCGCCGGCACGAGCGGGGTTCGCCGGTCACCGGAGCCTTCGTCGTCGAGAAGGCGACCGGCCGGGTCCGCACGATCGCCGCCCGCACCACCGTGCTGGCCACGGGCGGCGCCGGCAAGGCCTACCTGTACACCTCGAACCCCGACGTGGCCACCGGCGACGGGATCGCCATGGCCTATCGCGCCGGCGCCCTGCTGGCCGACCTGGAGTTCGTCCAGTTCCACCCGACCTGCCTGTACCATCCCGCCGCGAAGAACTTCCTGCTCTCGGAGGCGCTGCGGGGCGAAGGGGCCGTGGTCCGGCGCCTCGACGGCAGCACCTTCCTCGAAGCCTACGACCCGCGCGGCGCCCTCGCCCCCCGCGACATCGTGGCCCGCGCGATCGACGCCGAGATGAAACGCACGGGCGACGACCACGTACTCCTCGACCTGACCCACCTCGACCCCGCCTTCGTCCTCCGCCGCTTCCCCGGCATCGCCGAGCGCTGTCGCGAGTACGGCCTGGACCTGACGCGCCAGCCGCTGCCCGTCGTCCCCGCCGCGCACTACTTCTGCGGAGGCGTCGTCGCCGACCTCGACGGCCGCACCAGCCTGCCCGGGCTGCTCGCGGTCGGCGAGGTCGCCTGCACCGGACTCCACGGCGCCAACCGCCTCGCCTCCAACTCCCTGCTCGAGGGGCTGGTCCTGGCGCAGCGCGCCGCCGCCCGGGCCGCCGCCGAACCCCCGCGACCCGTGCCCGAGGCCCCCGCGTGGGACCCCGGCGGTGCCGAGCCGTCCGACGAACGGGTGGTCGTCAGCCAGGACTGGGACGAGATCCGCCGCTTCCTCTGGAACTACGTCGGCATCGTCCGCTCGGACCGCCGCCTCGCCCGCGCCGCCCGCCGGATCGCCCTGCTCCGCGAGGAAATCCGCGAGTACTACTGGAAGTACCAGGTCACCGCGGACCTGTGCGAGCTGCGCAACATCGCCGCCGTGGCGGACCTCGTCATCCGCTGCGCCCAGTTCCGCCGGGAGAGCCGCGGGCTGCACTACACCGTCGACCATCCGGAACCCCGCGACGAATGGGCCCGGCACACTCTGGTCGATCGCTGGGACGGCGTGCGGCTCGCGGCGGAGCCGGGCCGCTTCTGAACCGCACGGCTAGGGAACGGGCAACAGGCGGCCGCGGATGCCGCCGGCCGGGTCCAGACCGCCGAACTCGTCCCGGTCCTGCCAGACCACCATCGCCACGCCGCCGCGCGTGATCGCCACCCGCGCCCGGCTCGGCTGGCTCGGCGGCCCGACGATCGGGAACTCCCCCTCGTCGCCCGTGACGCGGTTCCGCGCGAAGGTCTCCGTGCCGGTCACCAGCCGGCCCCGCACGACCGCGTCGTTCTGCGCCGCCCACACCACGAAGAAGACCCCCTCACCGGCCGCCACCGCGGTCGTGACCCGGCCGGCCTCGGCCGCCCCGGTCGTGAACCCGCCCGTCGAGATCGCGAACTCCGCCTCCGCCGCACCCGCCGGCGGATAGAGCCGCCCCCGGATCACGGAGGCCGGAACATCGACCCACGCGACGAGCAGCCGACCCGAGGCGTCGAACGCCAGCGACGGCTCGGTCTGCAGGCCGACGGCCGACGTCACCGTGTCGGCGGCGCCCGCCGGCGCGCCCGCCGCCGTGAACCGCGCCAGCCGGATGTTCGCGTCGGTCGCCGTCCCCTGCGCCCACGCCACGGCGAACGAACCGTCCGCCCGGACCGCCACCGCGGGCAGGAAGTCGTCGCCCAGCGTCGTCTCCTCGAACGGCACGTCGCCCGTCAGCGGTTCGGCCTGGTCGTCCAGCACGCGCAGCATCCCGCGCCGCGCCGGCGAGTTCCCCGCCGTCCAGGCCACCACGTACCCGTCGTGCTCGGGATGCGACCCCACCGTCCCGTATTGCTCGTTCACGCCGCTCCACGACGACGGCACGTGCCGCTCGTCGGTCCACAGCAGGGCGCGCGTCGGCCCGTACCCCATCATGTAGATGTCGAAGTCCCCCGCCTGCGAGTGGAGGAACGTCACCAGCGTCCCCCCTCCGCGCGACCAGCCGACCGACGCCTGGCTCTGGCTCCCGAGCACCAGATGCTGGTTGACCTGGTACTCCGTCGGACCGCCGACCGGGTTCGGCGTGGAGTTGCCCCGCACGTCGTAGAACCCGAAGACCACTCCGGGGGGCCTGGGGTCCGAACCGGCGCGGCCCGAGTTGTCGGTCCAGGCCACGACGAAACCGTCCTGGCCGGACGCGTCCACTCCCGCCGCGATGCGCGGCATGAGTTGCTCGTCCTCCAGGAACCGGCGCGCCACGACGAACGGCTCGGTCTGACAATGCTCGTCGCAGCCGTCGCCGGACGCCGTGCCCCCGTCGTCGCAGGTCTCGGTCGCGTCCAACGCGCCGTTGCCGCACACCCCCACCTCGAAGGTGCAGTCCGGCGCACAGTCGTCGCCCTCGACGTCGGGCCCCCGGTCGCACTGCTCGCCCGGGTCGATCGTCCCGTCCTGGCAGTAGTCGGGGCGCAGGTCGTGCAGCGCGATCTCGATCTCCGGCGCCGCCCCGGCCTCGATGCGCGCCGCCGCACACCCCTCGGCCAGCGGCTTGGAACCCCCCACCGCGAAGAGGTCGTTGCCCGCCAGGACGTGGAACACCCAGTCGCCCGCGGCCGCCGGAAACGTGGTACCGAAGCTCGACACCGCGATCGGAAGCTCCACTTCCGGGTCCCCGGCCGGTGTCCCGGACAGCGCGTGCCCGTCGCACGCCAGCCCCGCGTTGCGATACCCGACCAGGTTGATCTGCCGGATCTCGTCGCGCAACGCCTCGTTGTCGAGCGAGAAGCGGACGGCCGGCCCGGGTCCGGCCTCCCCCTGGCAGCCCAGGAACACCGCCACGATCGACCAGCCCACCCGCCAAGACGACCTCGAACTCATGCAGGCATTCTAGGACGGGCCCTCGCGACGACGCAAGGCGGACCGTCGGCGACGCCCCGGAACCGCTGGCCTCCGCCCGGGAGCCGACCCGATCGGAGCCGGCGCGGGAGGTGAGGCGCTACGGCCCGAGCACCCCGTCGAGCCGGGAGGGCTCGGGCGCCGGGACCGAGCCGAGCACCGACAACAGCCGTTCGACGGGCGCCGCGGGGGCACCGAGCGTCTCCGCCTCGCGGGCCAGCCGCACGGCCTCCGCCAGCAACACGGCGCGGACCCGCCCCGCTTCCTCGCTCCGTCCGGTCAACTCCAGCCCGATCCGCGCCGCCGCCAGGGCCACGTTGATCTCGTTCCAGGCGAGCGACCCGCCGAGCGCGGAGCCGGCGAGATACGCCCCGCGGTCGCCCAGCCGGATCGGCCGCCGCCCGTAGTCGGCGAGCTGCAGGGCGAGGTCCGAGCGGCCGGCGGGCTGCGGCAGCAGCTCGAGCAACGCGCCGCGCGGCGCCACCGCGCGCGGAGGCAACGGCGCCGTGAGCCGCCCCGGCTCGACGAACACGGGCCGCTCCGCCGCGAGCCGTTCCGCCGCCGTCTCGAGCCCCGGCGCCCGGGCCGCCGGCCCCAGGTAGGCCGACAACAGCGGCGCCGTCTCCGGATGCCGCGCCATCCGCTCCCGCGCGTATCC
>JAAZOP010000512.1 GCA_012797735.1 Myxococcales bacterium | reverse complement strand
GGCGATCCACAGGGCGCCGTCGGCCCAGGCCAGGCCGGTGGGCGGCGCCGCGAGCGGGATCGGCTGCGGCGGTCCGCTCCCGCCGGCGGGCACGCAGGCCGCGCCGGCGTCGTAGCCTGCCGCGCAGACTTGGCCGCCCGCCGGCACGACGTGGTCGCACGTCGCCTCCGGGTCCAGCGGCCACGGCAACTCGCGCGCCGTTCCCGCCTCCAGGTCCGCCAGGACCAGGCGCGGGCCGCCGTCGCGGAGCGCCAGCGCCAGCAGGTGGCGGTTCGAGCCGTACGCCTCGAGGTTTCCGGGGCCGACGGTCAGGACCGTGGTCGAGACGGTCACCGGCGCCTCGACCTCCGGCGCGGCGGTGCCGCAGCCGAGGGCGACCCCCCCGTAGATCGCGATGAACGATGCCCGCATGTTCCGCTCCGTCCCCGTTCGCGCGTCGTACGATGGCAGGAGCGCCGGGGACGGCGCAAGCCGGCTTCGCTTCCCCGGTTCGCGTGCTCGGGCTCCGGCGGCCGGCCCCGCTTGCCGACGGGCGCATCGTCTGCTACAGGAAGGGCAGTGCGGAAAGGCGTCGGGCGGCCCGGGCGTTCGTGCCGGTGGTCCGCCGGGATGGGAGGCGAGCATGAGAACGAGGATTCCCGGTCGGTTGCTGGTGGGGACGGCGATCGTGGCGTTCCCGTGGGCCGCGTGGCACGGCTTCGCGGGATGCGCGGAAGCCGGCGACGACAACGTGTCCGGTTGCCCGACGGCCCGCCCGTACTGCGGAGACCGGTGCGTCGATTCGTCCCTCGGCGAGACCTGCGACGACGGCAACCGCACGGCGGGCGACGGTTGCGATCCGGCGTGCCATCGCGAGGGCGGGGCCGACGTGTTCGATACGCCGCCGGACGACACCGGGACGCCGGACGAGACGGTGATCCCGGATGAGACGACGATGCCGGACGAGACGACGATGCCGGAGGACACGGTCCGGCCGGAGGACACGTGGGTTCCGGACACGAGTTCGTGTCCGGAGTCGCCCTGTCGGCTCTGGCCGCAGTGCGGCTGTCCGGCGGGCCAGAAGTGCACGATCGATCCGTCGTCCACGGACACGACGCTGGTGAAGACGTGCAGCGCGGCCGGGTCGGGGACCGCGACGAGCACCTGCACCGCCGAGGACGACTGCATGGCGGGCACGGCGTGTTTCGCGCTCTACACGGAGGCGGCGACGCCGACGATGGCGATGTGCTACCAGTTCTGCGCCGCGCAGAGCGATTGCACCGGGGCCGGGTCGTACTGCCTGCCGCTCACCACCACCGCCTCGTTCCCCGGCGCCTGCTCCCACGCCTGCAACCTGACGACCGGCAGCGGCTGTCCGAGCGGCACGAAGTGCAACCTGTACATCACGACGACGGACGACGTCCTGACCGACTGCACGAGCGACGTGGGATCGAGTCGCGCCGGCGGCTACTGCGCCGCGGAGAGCGACTGTGCGGTGGGGACGTTCTGCGCGACGGAAGTCAACCAGTGCATCGCCTACTGCAACAACCCCGGCGGGAGCTGTTCCGGCGGCACGACGTGCAACTCGTTCGACCCGCCTGCCCGGGTCGGCACGACCGAGTGGGGCTACTGCTACTGAGCCTGGACTCCTCGAATCCCCCGGACGCGCCGGATTCCTCGGGCGCTCAGTCGGCCTGCTCGCGGAGCAGGTCGTTGGTGACGCGCGCGGCCCAGCGCCGGACGGTCGACTCCCGGTGGAGGCTGATCGCGCGCCAGCAGTCGCCGTCCAGCGATTCGGCGCGCTCGGCACGGACCGGCAGGCGCACGCGCAGGGTGGCCGTGCGACCGTTGTCGTTCAGTTCGAGGCGCAGGTTGACCCAGCGGGTGTTGGCCAGATTCGGGACGCCGGAGCCCCAGATGCCGACCGTGCCGACGTAGTACTCGGTGTGCCCCGGTCCGACCTCGATGTTCGGCGCGACGTTGATCTCGAGCGTCTTCACGGAGACCGGGCCCCCCTCCTCGGCCTCGTAGAACCACTCGGCCGTCGCTCCCGACAGGAGCGCGGCGGTGGGGCCATCGGACGTGTTGCCGGCCAGCAGCACGTACGGCAGCACGCCGGTTTCGGCGACGATCACGGGGCTGAGCGGCAGGAGCCAGTAGGCGACGCCGTTGCCTCCATCGACGGCCCGGCCGGCGCAGGCCAGCGCCTCGTCGGGCAGATCCGGCGCTCCTTCGATGTTGCATTCGACGGGCGGGCAGTCGGCGCCCCCGCAGCCCGGCCCGGCTCCCAGCCACACGACGGCGGCCAGCGCCGTCACGCTCGCCAGTCTCGACAGCTTCATCCCGGCACCCTCCTTCTCGCGGGCCTCAAGGCGTCCGTTCGTCCGGCCAGCCCGCGTACAGCCGGCGGACCACATCCTCGGGGAATCCCCGGTCCCCGCCGAAGCCGACGTATCGTCCCACGACCGTCCCGTCCCGGTCGTGCAGTTCGAAGGCCGGCGTGGCCAGGCCAAGCCGTGCTTCGCGGAGCCGTTCGACGTTCCGCGTCACCTCCGCGACCAGGCGTTCCTCCGAATCGCGTGCGGCCAGGCAGGCCTGGAAGGCCCGGGTGTCCGGCACGCGCGCGAGTTCGGCCAGTCGTTCGGGTACGATCTGCGGCAGTTCGGTCTGGTGTTCGAACAGCGCGTCGTTCATCTCCCAGAACCGACCCTGGGCCGCGGCGCACTCGGCGGCGCGCGCGGCGGCGCAGGCGGCGGGATGGAACGGCCGTCCGAGCGCCGGGTTGCAGGCCTGATCGAGGGGCAGGTGCCTGTGGACGAGGCGCAAACGGTCCGGATGGCGGCGCACGCAGTCCCGCAGGATGCGGTGCGCCTGCGCGCAGAACGGGCACTCGTAGTCCGACAGCTCGACCACCGTCAGCCGGGGCTCGGACGCGCCGATGTACGGATGGCCGTCGTCGGTCTGCCCGGTCGGCAGGTCCTCGGGGCCGCGCAGCGGCGTGCGGCCGAGGTCCGGAGGCAGTCCGGGCAGGAGCGGGGGGGGCGTCCAGTGATGCTGCGGGTAGAATGCGATGAGGAGGGCGACGCCGAGCGTGCCGCCGGCGGCGAGCGCCGCGGCGAGCCGCGGCATGCGGCGCAGGGCCTGCAGGTCGTTCGCCAGGGCCCGGAGCGGGCCGAGGCGCGCCTCGCGCAGTTGCAGCGTCGCGCAGAGGAAAGTCAGCAGCGCCAGCGCCTGGATCCCGGTGCACTCGGGACAGACCACCTTCAGGACCACCCGCGACACCACGAACATCACGGCGCTCACGGCGGCCGCGGCGACGGCCAGCACGAAGAACAGTCCGGAGGCCGGTGCACCGTCGGGCCGGCGCCGCAGTCCGACGAGGGCGCAGGCGAGCAGGGCGGTGAAGCCGATGCCGGACCACAGCGCGATCGGCACGCGGAACACGACGGCGTAGCTGCTGCGGGCGGCCTTGGCGCAATCGACGGTTTCGGAAATCGAGCAGGCCGGCCGGAAGGTGGGCGGCTGCGAGCGGACCATCCAGTGGGTGCGCCAGGCCATTCCGGAGGCGACCACGCCGGCGAAGGCGAACAGGGCGCCGGCGACCAGCCAGCCGTGCAGGCCGCGGTGTTCCCTGCTCTCACGTTCCATCCGTCTGCCGCCCGGCACGTGGATCCTCGCAGTCGCCACGCCCTCATAGCAGAGAGCTTCGCCGGATCGCAACGGCCGGACCGGGCGGAATCTTCCCGGGTGCCGCGGCGACGCGGCGGTGCGGCCGCCGTCGTCGGCGGGCCGGCGCGCCCCGGACACGCTCCGTTCGCAGGGATGAGGAACGCGTGCGTGCGTCTAGAAGCGCAGCGTCAGGCCCAGCCCCGCCCCGGCGCCGGGCCCGGACAGCGCCACGGTCGGGGCCGCCGAAGCCTCGCCGTCGTCGTCACCGACGGTCAGGACCACCACGGCCGCCACGGCGGCGGCGCTGGCCAGGCCCAGCAGCACGTCGGTCGTCACCTGCAGCGCCTCCCCGACCGGCCGGATCTCGTCGAGCCGTTCGACGGGCGTCGTGGGCATGTGGTACTCGCGGTCCAGGACCAGCGTGTAGCTCCCGGTTCCGATCGCCGCCGCCAGCAGGACTCCCGAGGTGCCGACCAGTCCCCAGAACCAGTCGTCCGCGTCGTATCCCCCGCCCGACCGCTCGACCGGCCGCGGCGGCGGGGGAGGCGGCGGCGGGGGAGGTGGCGGGGGCCGCACCGACCGCAGCATGGCGATGCGGGATTCCACGTCGGCCCGCTCCGCGGCCGGGACGTCGTTCCCGCCCTCGGCCAGCCCCTGCTCGAAACAGACGAGCGCCTGTTCGATTTGGCCCAGCGCCTGGTAGGCGAGTCCCATGCCGACCATCGAGGCCCAGTGCGGGTAGAGTGCGTACGCCTGCTCGAAGCTGGCCAGCGCCACCTCGGGCTCGCCGGCTTCCAGCGCTTCGCGGCCGCTGCGGTACCACTCGCGCGCCTCCTCGCGATCCCGGGCCCGTTCGGACCTGCGCCGCTGGGCGGAGGCGTCGGGGACGAGGGCGAGGAGCGAGAGCGCCAGCAGGGCCAAGCGGATTCGCGGGAGGCGTCGCAGGCGCGGAGGAGCTACCACGGTGCGTCCTCCGGCAGCGGCAGCCCGGTGCCCGTTCGTCGGCCGGCATTGCGCGGCTGCTCCGGCGGCGGCCGGACGATTCCGGGCAACCGGTGCTGCGACCCGCGGGGCGGTTCCGTCGAGGCGCCCGGCCTGGGGGCGGTGTCGGGGACCGGCGGCGGTGCGGCATCGGCCGCGCGCTCGAGCGGCACCGAGATCTGCATGTTCCCGGTGGGCTGGATCGAGGTCTCGTAGGTGCGGTAGCCGGGGGCCGCCACGCGCAGCAGAAGCGGCGTCGAGGATCGGGGGACGACGAGTTCGAGGGGCGAGCCGGCGAACGGGCGGCCCCCGAGGTCGGCGGCGGCGCCCGGCGGCAGTCCGAGCAGCACGATGCGCGAGGTTGCGTCGGCGGGCGGTCCGGTCGGGGCATCGGCGGCGGCGGCCGCGGAAGCGTCGGGGGCCGGCGGGGGTGGAGCGGGCACGACCGGGGCGGGAGGAGGGGCCGGCGCGCCGGGCGGCACGTCGGCCGGCGCAGGCATGCCCGGTACCGCGGGC
>JAAZOP010000511.1 GCA_012797735.1 Myxococcales bacterium | reverse complement strand
TGTGCCTCATCGACGGTACACGCTTCCTCAGTCAAGGCGGTAGCTGCATAGCTCAACGTAAGAGGTAAGGCGTCCAGTGATGCTTCGAGCTGCTTACGTCTGAACGCAGCATCATGGGCTGCCTTCCATGCCTTCCACTCCTCGACTTCAACCTTTGTCAGCAACTGGACTGCATGTTCTGGCAGCTTGGTATCCCATCGGCTGATCGTGCAAACATAGCTTTGCTTTTGGTTGCCGCTCTCGGTCGTTTCATCGAGAAGGCGAACGCAAGCTGCAGGCCGTAGCCCTGGCCGAACCAGCCGCGCGCCAGCGCCGAGAACCCCGGCACGAGCACGAACGCCGAGGCGAACGACCCGGCGATCGCGCCGACCGTGTTCACCGCGTAGACGGTCCCGACGTCCCGCCCCACGTGCGCCCGCCGCGTGGCGCAGACCCGCACCGTCAGCGGCAGCGTCGCGCCCATCCCCAGCGTCGCCGGCAGGACGGCCAGCGCCGCGACCCCGAACCCCACCAGCCGCACCAGCCCCTCCCGGCCTCCCGCCGGCCCCATCGCCCCGAGCCGATCGACCAGCCAGGCGAACAGGTGCGGGTAGTCGTCGGCGAGGTAGTAGCCGGCGAGCGAGGTCAGGCCGATCCAGAGCTGGACCAGCCCGAGCCAGACCAGCGGGTTGCGCATCCGCCGCAGGCCCGCCGAGGCGATCGCGGAGCCGCCGGCGATGCCGACGAGGAAGGCGAGCAGGATGATCGTGAAGGAGTAGACCGACGAGCCGATCACCATGGCCAGGACGCGGTTCCAGGCCACCTGGTAGTTCATCGAGGCGAAACCGGAGACGCCGAACGCCGCCAGGGCGGTCCAACGGGCCCGGCGGCCGAGCACGTACTCCTCCGCGTCGGGTCCGGGCTCGGGATCGCCCGCCGGGTCCGCCGGCGCGCGGTCCCGGTCGCGCAGGACGACGAAGGCCAGCAGGACGGCCGCGCACAGCGCGAGGTTGGTGGCCGAGGCGATCGTGTTGGTCCAGGCGAAACCGACGGTGGGCAAGAGCACGAACCCGGCGGCGAACGTGCCGAGGATCGCCCCGAGCGTGTTGAGCGAATACAGCGCGCCGACGCGACGGCCCACCCGCCGGAGCTCGTCCTCGGTGGCGACGAAGTGGCGCGCCAGCAGCGGGAGCGTCGCCCCCATCAGCGTCGTCGGCGGCAGCAGCAGCAGCAGCACGAACAGGAACCGCAGGAACGAGAACGCGAAAAAGCCCGGCTCGAAGTGCTGCCACAGCAACCGGTTGAGGTGCGGGTAGACGCGCTCCACGACCAGCGGCACCAGCAACCCCCACGCCCCGACCAGCCCCTCGACCGCGGCGTACCAGACGATCGGCCGGCGGACCCGGTCCGCGACGCGGCGGCCGAGCAGCCACGACCCGAGGGCCAGGCCACCCATGAAGGCGGTCAGGACCGAGGACACGCTGAGCGTCGTGGAGCCGAAGACCAGCGCGAGCTTGCGGGTCCACAACGTCTCGAACACCAGGCCGGAGCCGCCGGAGAGGAAGAAGCAGATCGCGACGACCAGGGTGCGCAGCACGGAGCCTCCCGCGGCGCCGGACCATAGCGCCTCGCGAAACGCGCCGCCAGCCCGCGCGCGGCTCCGGAATCCCGCCGCGACGCACGGTCTCCCCGCGGGGCGGCGCGCCGATCGGACGCCGCGGTTCGTGCGCGGACCGGCTCGCGTCTGGATCGGCTTCACCCGCCGTCGCCCGGCCGTCCCGGCGGGCGCGAACCGCCTGGCCGAGATCCGCTGGTTCTCTCCCCTTCCCTCGCCGCGTCCCCTGCGCTATGCACCGATCCGGACGCGGAGGAGGCGTCGAGCATGCCGCGACGGAGTCTGCGCCGGCGGGTCGAGGAGGCCGAGGCGATCCTGCGGAAGACGGGGAAGCCCGCGCCCGAGGTCGCGGTGGTGCTCGGCTCGGGGCTCGGCCCGGTCGCCGACGCCGTCCGCGACCCGGTCGCCGTCCCGTTCACCGACCTGCCGTGTCTGCCCGCGCCGACGGTGCCGGGGCACGCCGGCCGCGTGCTGCTCGGCCGGCTCGCCGAGCGCGACGCCGTCGTCTTCCAGGGCCGCGTCCATCTGTACGAAGGGCACCCGCACGCGCAGGTGATCGTGCCGGTCGTGCTCGCCCGGCGGCTCGGCGCCCGGCTGCTGATCGTTACCAACGCCGCGGGCTCCGTCCGTCCCGACCTGCGTCCCGGTTCGTTCGTCCTGCTCACCGACCACATCGACCTCGCCGAGGCGGACCCGACCGGCGCCCACGACGGGTTGCTCGACGGGCCGAAGTTCACGCCGCTCAACGCATGCTACGCGCCGGCATGGCGCGCGCGGGCGCGGGCCGCCGCCGCCCGTCTCGGCCTCGCCGTCCGCGAGGGGGTCTACGCGATGATGCGCGGACCGGCGTACGAGACCCCGGCGGAGATCCGGATGCTGCGCCTGCTGGGTGCCGACGTCGTCGGGATGTCCACCGTCCCCGAGGTGATCGCCGCCCGCAACCTGGGCCTGGACGTGCTCGGCATCACCACCGTCACCAACCTCGCCGCCGGCGTGGAAGGCGCGACGCCGTCCCACGAGGAGGTGGCGCAGATCGCGCGCGATGCGGGTCCGCAGCTCGCCCGGTGGCTCGAGGCGACGCTGGCGGCGGAGTCGGGCCAGTGAGCGGCGGGGGCCGGACACCGCGGTCGCGGACCCGGGCCGCCGCGCGCCGCGCCCGCGCAATTCCGGAAACGACCTGGCGCCGCCTCGTCGCCGCCGCGCGCCGCGCCCGCGCCCGCGCCTACGCGCCGTACTCGGGATTCCCCGTCGGCGCCGCCCGT
>JAAZOP010000510.1 GCA_012797735.1 Myxococcales bacterium | reverse complement strand
GCCGCACCAGGCCGATGGGTGTCTTCTCCGACCAAACCAGCATGGACCGCATCCTCTTCGCGATCTTCACCCACGAGAACAGCTCGCAAGGAGTAACTACCCCCTTTCTGCTCCTGACACAAAACTCTTGACGCTACCCCGCGGCAGTCGTCCATTGGCTTCGCCGCGACGCCGGTGAACGGTCTCGAACCGCGCAGGGGCGTCAGGCGTCCTTGGGGGGGGCCAGCATCCCGGCCTCGCGGAACCAGGCGTAGGCGTCGGCGACCGTCTCGCGCAGCGGCCGATGGGTATAGCCCAGCTCGGCGACGGCGCGGTCGCAGCAGATCCTGCGGTTCGACTCGAGGGCGTGGAGCGAGTCCGAGGTGTAGAGCGGCCGGCGGCCGGTGACGCGGGCGAAGGCGGTCATGAACGGCGCGCCGAGGCGGGCGAGCCAGAACGGGGCGACGAAGCGCGGCGGACGCACGCCGGTCACCTCCCCGGCAATGGCCGCCAACTCGACGACGGATTTCCACTCGCCGGACAGCAGGTAGTTGCGGCCGGTCCGGCCGCGCTGCTCGGCGGCCATCGCGCCGGCCACCACGTCGCGCACGTCGACCCAGTCGAAGCCGCCGGCAACGAGCGAGGGGAGGCGGCGGTGATAGAGGTCGAGCAGGACCTGGCCGACGGGCGAGGGCTTGAAGTCGAACGGCCCGAGGATGGCGGTGGGGTGGATGATCACGGCGTCGAGGCCGCGGCGGATCGCGGCGAGCACCTCGCGCTGGCCGGCGGCCTTGCTGCGGTCGTAGGCCATCTCCCGCGGGTCCTCGACCAGCGGGCGGTCCTCGTCGAGGCGTTCGTCGAAGGGGCGCTGGACGAAGGCGTGGATCGAGCTGAAGTGCACGAGGCGTTTGACCCGGGCGTCGAGGCACGCGGCGGCGACGTTCCGCGGCCCCTCGACGTTGGTCCGGTGCACGAGGCCGTCGGGGTCGCCTTCGATCGAGACCTTCGCCGCGAGGTGGTAGACGACCTCGGCGCCGTCGAAGGCCGCCCGCAGCGAGACGGGGTCGAAGACGTCGGCCCGCACGCGCTCCACGTCGAGCCCTTCGATCGCGCGGGCGTCCTCGCGGACCACGCAGCGCACCTTGCGGCCGGCGGCCAACAGCGCGCGGACGAGATTGCCCCCCACGTGCCCCGATGCTCCCGTGACGACGACGGTCATGGCTCCTTCCACTCCCGCCCGGCGCGGCGCCGGGCGGGCGGGAGACTACCGGGCCCGGGGCGCGGGTGGCCAGCGAAAACGCAATCCGCCGCCACCCGTGCGGATCCGCCGCCGGACCGCCGGCGCGTCGCATCCCGGCGCAGGGCGCGGAAGGACGACGGATCGTGTGCGGCCTCGGGATCGCGCTCGACCACGCCGTCCGGTGTCGTCCCCTGGGACCGTGCGCGCGCCGCGCCGACCGATCGTCCGCCAGCGCCGGAGAGGCCGGGGCGGCGAACCGGCGCCGGCGCAATTCCCGTGGACACGACGGGGGCGCGCGGGTAGATTGGCCCACGTGCCGCAAGCGAAGCCGGCAGGGCGGGAGGGACTCGGCACGCGCGAGTGCGCGATGTTCGCCGCGACGAGCGACGGCATCGTCGTGACCGATCTGCAGGGCTGTATCGTCGAGGTCAATCCGGCGTACTGCGCCCTGACCGGCTACTCGCGGGAGGCGCTGCTGGGCCAGAACCCGCGCTTGCTGAAGTCGAACCGCCACGACGCCGAGTTCTACCGGCGGATGTGGCAGGCGCTGCTGCAGGAGGGGCGCTGGCAGGGGGAGATCTGGAACCGCCGGCGGAACGGCGAGCTGTTCGTCCGGTGGCTGACGATCGACCAGGTGCGGGACGAACGGGGGAGCCCGACGCACTACGTCGGGGTGCTGTCGCAGCTCTGCGCAGCGCGGCGCAAGGACGCGGACGTCGAACGGACCCTGCACGTCGATCCGCTGACCGGACTGCCCAACGGCCTGCTGCTGCGCGATCGCCTGCGCCAGGCGATGGTCCTGGGGCGCCGGTCGGGCCACAAGGTCGCCCTGCTCCACCTGGACCTCGACGGGTTCAGGCCGATCAACGAGCGGTACGGTCATCCGTTCGGCGACCGGCTGCTCGTGGCGGTGGCCGAGCGGCTGCGGACGGGGTTGCGAGCCACCGACACGGCGGCCCGGGCCGGCGGCGACGAGTTCCTGTTCCTGCTGCCGGAGGCGGGCGCGGCCAGCGACGCGGGGCTGGTCGCGCGCAAGCTGCTCGACCTGCTGGCCGAACCGTTCCGGATCGAGGCGGGCCGGGAGGTGCGGCTTTCGGCGAGCATCGGCATCGTGCTGCACCCCGACGACGCGGAGGACGTCGACGAGCTGCTGGCGCACGCCGAGGCGGCGATGCAGCGGGCGAAGGGCGCCGGACGCAACCGCTATCACTTCTACTCGCGGTCGCTCCAGGCGCGGGCCTCGCAGGAGATGGAGATCGAGGCGGAGTTGCGGCGCGCGCTGGAGCAGGAGGAGTTCCTCCTGTACTACCAGCCGCAGGTCGACGCGCGCCGCGGGCAGCTCACCGGCGTCGAGGCGCTCGTGCGGTGGAACCATCCGCGGCAGGGGATCCTGCCGCCGGGCCGGTTCATCAAGATCGCCGAGGATACGGGACTGATCGCGCCGCTGGGGGAGTGGGTCCTGCGCACGGCCTGTCGCCAGGCGCGCCGCTGGCGCGACCAGGGGCTGCCTCCGTTCCGTCTCGCGGTCAACCTCGCCGCGGTCCAGTTCGACGACCTGCGGCTGGTCGACCGGGTCGCAGGGTGGCTGATCGAGAGCGGGGTCGACCCGCGCCAGTTCGAGGTGGAGATCACGGAGGGGAGCGCGATGCGGTCCCCGGAACGGACGGTCGAACGGTTGATGGAGCTGAAGGCGATCGGGGTCCGGGTGGCGATCGACGACTTCGGCACCGGCTACTCGTCGCTCGGCTACCTGCGGCGCTTCCCGGTCGACACCCTGAAGGTCGACCGGACGTTCCTGCGCAACGTGCCGGACGACGAGGAGAACGCGACGCTGTGCGCGGCGGTGATCAGCCTGGCGCGCACCCTGGGGATGTCGGTGATCGCGGAGGGGGTCGAGACGGCGGCGCAGGTCGAGTTCCTGCGCGAGCGGGAGTGCGACGAGCTGCAGGGGTTCCTGTTCGGGCGGCCGATGCCGCCGGACGAACTGGCGCGGACGGCGCGCACGCGGACGACGCTGCTCCCGGACGGACTGCCCCCGGCGCGGTCCCGGACGCCGGCCCGGCAGCGCCGGGGCTCGATGCCGCCGCGAGCCACGCCGGCGCGCACGACGCCGCCGGGCGTCTCGTCGAGGAGGAAGGAGCGATGAACTTCGATTGCACCGAGGACCAGTTGGCCGTGCAGCGGATGGCGCGCGAGTTCGCCGACGAGCAGGTCGCCCCGCGGGCGAAGGAACTGGACGAGAAGGCCGAGTTTCCCGCCGACCTCGTCGCCAAGCTCGGCGAGCTCGGCCTGATGGGCGTCGCCATCCCCCCGGAGTACGGCGGGAGCGGCATGGACTACGTGACCTACGTGCTGGCGATGGAGGAGATCAGCCGCGCCTGCGCCGGCACGGGCGTGATCATGAGCGTCAACAACTCGCTGGTCTGCGATCCGCTCCTCAAGTACGGCACCGACCGGCAGAAGCGCGAGATCCTGACCCCCCTCGCCTCCGGCCGGCAGCTCGGCTGCTTCGGCCTCACCGAGCCCGGCGCGGGCTCCGACCCCGCGGCGATGCGCACCACGGTGCGGCAGGTCGGCGACGAGCTGGTGCTGAACGGCGAGAAGATCTTCATCACCAACGCCCCGAACGCCGATTGGGCGATCATCTTCGCCACCGAGGACAAGGAGAAGAAGCACAAGGGCATCAGCGCCGTCCTCCTGCCGCTCAAGAACCACCCCGGCGTGACCGTCGGCCCCAAGGAGATCAAGATGGGGATCCGTGCCTCGCACTCCTCCTCGATCTCGATGGAGGATGCGCGCGTCCCCGTCGCCAACCGCCTCGGCGAGCGCGGCCAGGGCTTCAAGGTCGCCATGACCACCCTCGACGCCGGCCGCATCGGCATCGCCGCCCAGGCGCTGGGCATCGCCGCCGCCGCCTTCCGGGAGAGCGTCGCCTACGCCAAGGAGCGCCAGACCTTCGGCAAGCCGATCGCCGAGCACCAGGCGATCGCCTTCCTGCTCGCCGACATGGCCACCGAGCTCGACGCCGCGCGGCTGCTGACGCTGCGCGCCGCGTGGCTCAAGGACCACGGGCGGCCGTTCAGCCGCGAGTCCGCCACGGCCAAGGTCTACGCCGCCGAGATGTGCATGAAGCTCACCACCAAGGCGATCCAGGTCCACGGCGGATACGGGTACCTCAAGGAGTACCCCGTCGAGCGGCACTTCCGCGACGCGAAGATCACCGAGATCTACGAGGGCACCAGCGAGATCCAGCGGCTCGTCATCGCCAACCACCTGCTCAAGGCCTGAGCCCGTCCCCCCGTGGGCATCGCACGCTACCGCAAGGCGCCGCCGCACGCGGTGCGGATCTCCGAGCGCGAGGTGCTGGAGGCGGCGCGCCGCATCCGCGCCGCCGAGGGGGCGGCGACCTTCGGCCGGCGGGAGCGCAAGAAGGCGCTGGAGGTCCACCGCTTCGGGGAGCAGATCGTTTTCGCGCTGCGCGGCGCGCCGCGCTCCCGCCCGCTGGCGATCCTCGACGGCGCCTGCGGCAAGTCCCACCTCTCCTTCGTCGCCCGCCTGCTCGTCCTCCCCGCCCTCGGCATCCGCGCGCGCATCGTCGGCGTCGACGAGGTGCCGCAGCGCATCGCCACCTGCCGCCGCATCGCCGGGAGGCTCGAGCTGGACGACATGGAGTTCCACGCCGCCCGGCTCGCCGACGTCGCGCTGCCGGGTCCCGTGGACGTCGCCTGGGCGCTGCACGCCTGCGGCCCGGCCACCGACCAGTTCCTCGACCGCGCGATCGCCGCCGGGGCCCGCTGGATCCTCTGCGTGCCGTGCTGCCACCGGCGCATCGAGCGCGGCTTCGAGGAGGCCGGGGTGCCCGCCTGCGGCCGGCTGCGCAGCCGCCTCTCGGACGTGCTGCTCGACGCCGCCCGCTTCCTCCGTCTCGAGGCGGCGGGCTACCGCGTCGATGCCGTCGAGTTCGCCGGCGGCGACGTCACCCCGCGCAACCTGATGCTGCGCGCCGAGCGCACCGTTTGCGGCCGGCCGCCGGCCGACGCCGCCGAGCGCCTCGCCCGCCTCGCCCGCCTCTTCCCCGATCTCGCCCCGCCCGGCCGGACGCTCCGTTGAATCCGTTCACCGGGGGGGGACCGCCCGGCCGCACATCGGCCGGAATTCGGCGGCTTCCCAGGCGCGGCCTCTGCGTCCCCCCCAACCCCCCGCGCATCGGCTCGGGCGCGGCCCTCGCCGACGCGCCACTCGTTCTCCGGCCAGCCGTGCTGGAGGCCGGGAACGGGTACGGTCCGTTGACACCCCGCGCCCCGGATGCTAACCGGCCGGAGTCCCTGGTCCCTCCGCCGCGAAGACGGCGGCGGATTCCCGGCCGGGGTCCGAGGCGCAACAGCGGTCGTGGTCGAGCCGCGCCACCGTTCTTCGCCAACGCCGTCCTGCGAGGAGGACGCCCCGCCGCCGGAGGATGCAGGACCGCGGATCCGCGCGCCGGGCCTCCTGCTGCTCGGCGCCGCCGGCCGCAACGCCGGCAAGACCGCCCTCGCCTGCCGCATCCTGCAACGCCTCTCCGCGCGCCTCGCGGTGACCGGCGTGAAGATCACCACGGTGGGCGAAGGCTCCGCGCGGGAATGCCCCCGCGGCGGCGAGGGATGCGGCGTCTGCCGCTCCTTCGACGGACCGTTCCTGCTGACCGAAGAGCGCGACGGACCGCCGGAGAAGGACACCGTCCGCATGCTCCGGGCCGGAGCGCGGCGCGTGCTGTGGCTGCGCGTCCACCGGCACGCGCTTCGCGCCGGGATCCGCGCCCTGCTCGAAGCCCTCGGACCCGGAACGCCGGCCGTCGCCGAATCCAACACGGCGCGCACCGTGCTCGACCCCGACCTGTTCCTGATGCTCCGCCGCGACGGCGCGCCGGCCTTCAAGGCCACCGCCCGGGCCGTCCGCGACTTCGCCGACCGCACCGTCGTGTTCGATGGGACCGGCCACGACCTGGACCCCCGGGCGCTCGACGTCGTCGCCGGCCGCTGGCGGCTCGACGAGCCGCCGACCGCGATCGTCCTGGCCGGCGGCGGCAGCCGGCGCATGGGCTTCGACAAGCGGTCGCTCGCCGTGGACGGCGTGCCGCTCCTGGAGCGGGTCGTCCGGAGCGTACGGCCCTTCGCGCGCGAGGTGCTGATCGCCGCGAACCCGGCCGACCCGCCGCACGTCGCGCCGGGGACCAGGACGGTGTTCGACCGCGCCCCCGGCCGGGGCCCGCTGATGGGCGTCGCCTCGTGCCTCGCCGCCTCGACCGGCGACCGGAACCTGGTCGCGGCGTGCGACCTCCCCGACGTCCCCGCCCCCCTCGTCCGGCGACTCCTCGAAGAGGCGTTCACCGGCGACGCCGCGGTGCCCCGGGCCGCCAACGGCAACATCGAGCCGCTGCTGGCGGTGTACCGGCGACGCCTCCTGCCCGACGCGCAGCGGCTGCTGGCGGCCGGCGAGGGCGGCCTCCGCCCGCTGCTCGCCGCCGCCGAGACGCGCTTCGTGCCGCTCGAAGAGTACGGGACGTCCGCGCTGCCGAATCTGAACACGCCGGAAGACGTCCGGGCCTACGCCGCGCGCCGCGGCGGCCCGCCACCGGACGGCGACGCCGGTCCCGGTTGACCCGCGCGGTTCAGCCGAAGACGCGCGCCGCGATCTCCCGATACTCCGCCGAGAAGAAACACAGCACGACCCGCTGCAGCGATCGGTACGGAAACTCGTCCAGCACCCGCCGGACCACCGCCGCCGCCTCCTCCCGCGGATACCCGTAGACACCCGTGCTGATCGCCGGGAAGGCGATCGACCGCAACCCGTGCTCCTCGGCCAACTGCAGCGAGTTGCGGTAGGCGTCGGCCAGCAGCTCGGCCGGATTCGGGACCGAGCGATAGACCGGGCCGACGGTATG